>JBQCEA010000581.1:0-13140 GCA_051960695.1 Mucilaginibacter sp.
AGACCGAAAGGACATTGTTTTTATAAGTCTTGCTTTTGATAACCGGGAGCAATTGCAAAAATTCTCTGTTGCTAATACTTTTCTGTATGCATTAGTGCCAGATAAAAAAAGATATCTTTTAGATGAGTTAAAAATCGAGCAGTATCCTACACATATATTGATAAATAAGCAAGGTTTGGTTGCAAGGGTATCAAATGATGCCGGCGAACTTGCTCATGTGTTAGATAATATGGCCGCAAATGATCGTTGAAATTTATGAAAATCATACAATCTTGCTGGTCATGCAACCAGCCTAACCTATTTGAATCAAATGCCGGGTGGCATGCACCTGAATATCATCTGATGAGCTGGGCATTAAGTTGTCTGCAGTTAAAAAAGTTTCATGGCAAAGTCGCACTGTATGCGGACTCGGTAAGTGCTACAACATTGGCTGACATACTAAAATTGCCTTATGATCAGGTTTATTGTGAATTGGACCATCTTAACGATCTGAATGCTGGGTTATGGGCGCTGCCGAAAATATATGCCTATTCTAAACAGGATTACCCGTTTTTACACGTCGACGGAGATGTTTTTATCTGGAAGCCATTTGATCACGAACTGTTAAAAGGAGATCTGATAGCACAAAATATTGAGATCGCAACCGATTATTATGAGGGCATTCTGGATTCTTTAGAGAGAAATCTGCTCTTTTTTCCTCCCGAAATGATTGCTGAACGGAAGCGCACAGATAGAATTTACGCTTATAACGCTGGTATCCTAGGTGGGCATGACTTGTCTTTTTTTAAAGAATATACCACTAAGGCAATGGAATTTGTTGAACGAAATGCGCCTTGCTTTGATCGAATACATGTAACTGACTTTAATGTGTTTTATGAGCAATACTTATTTTATTGTCTCGTAAAAGAACAACATAAAACGGTAAACCTGTTATTGCCGGAGGTCCGCGGAGGTAATGAATACCTTGGTTTTGCCGATTTTTCAGAAGTTCCGCATAACAAGAGTTTCCTGCACCTGCTTGGGTCATTTAAAAGGAATAAACTCGTATGTGAGCAGATGGCATACCGGCTTCGTCTGGATTATCCAGATTATTACTATCGGATCATTGCGGTTTTTAAAAACAAGAAACTCCCGCTAAAGCGCAATTATTATGAATTCAATTCAGAAACAGCGGAGGATCTGATACAGCGCCATATATTTTTAAAAAAGAAATTTTTAAGCAACGAACTCAATGCCATTAATGCTGATCGTGAATCAAGAGCATTTTGTAAAGATCGTTTTTTAACAGAGCTGGTTAAAAAGGCCGTGAGACGCGTTATTGCTGAACAAAGACCTGAGATCGCTTTTGAGCCTAGGCATTTTAAGATTTACCTTCAGGACGTAAGTGAATTTGAAAATAAGGTATTTACATTTTTAAAAGAAAAGTTTATCGGTCTCTCCGCATCTTACCTCTATGGCAGAGACATCATATCAACACAATATTTTGAGCACATTTTTAGCGATCCTTCATTAGGATACCATACCATGCTTATTACTGATCCGCTCTACGAGGTTTTGGAAAGCAATTTTGATTGGAGCGAAATAGATACTGATGATTTTGGACAAATGGTACTGATGGAACAACTATCGTTATCACCATCCAGGGTTCTAACAGCCGTCATTCCTGAATGTGACGTGAAAGGCTTCCGGTTGCTCAATATAGATGAACTTGATATAAGAATATTGTCATTAGCGAATAACGGTATCACAGTTTATGAACTATTGAATGAAATAAAAAAGGACTTTGATCCCGCTGATGTTGAAGAATCAGAACAGGAATTTGAAATGCTGATCATCGGCCGTGTCAAGATAGCGTTACTACATAAACTATTAAAAATATTGATTGGTGATAGGCAAGTTTAAATTTTATAAGCAGCCGGACATGATGGATTGCGGGCCATCGTGCCTGCGTATGGTCGCCAAACACTACGGACGAAGTTTCAGCGTACAAACACTGCGCCGGTTTTGCGAGATCAATAAGGAAGGCGTATCATTACTGGGTATCAGTAATGCAGCTGAAAAAATTGGATTTCGCTCGCTGGGTGCTAAGCTTACAATGAAACAGCTTAAAGATGTGGAGTTACCGGCTATCTTGCATTGGCGGCAGAACCATTTTGTAGTATTATACCGGATTAAAAACAATTGTTTTTACCTGGCCGATCCGGGCAGCGAACTCGTCAAACTTGATGAACCTGACTTCAGAGCAGGTTGGATTGGAAAAGACGGAAACAATGATGGCATTGCACTTTTGCTCACACCGTCCCCGTTTTTTTATGAACAGCACGATGAAAAAGCCAGCGAAATTCGCTGGTCTTTTCTGCTTAGATACCTGGTTACATACAGAAAGCTTATAGTGCAGCTGGTCCTTGGCCTGGGGATTGGAAGTCTCCTCCAGTTAACCATACCCTTCTTAACACAATCCATTGTTGATATTGGAATCAATACGCGGGATATCGGCTTTATCTATATCGTACTGCTGGCGCAAAGTATGTTAATTTTAGGACGGGTAAGCGTTGATTTTATCCGTTCATGGATCTTGCTTCATGTCAGTACGAGGGTTAATATTTCGATCCTGACAGATTTTTTAATTAAGCTTATGAAACTGCCGATGGGTTTTTTCGATAGCAAGATGACCGGCGACATTATGCAGCGGATGAACGATCATCAAAAAATTGAAAGTTTTCTGACAGGCTCTACGTTAAGTACAATTTTTTCGACTGTTAATTTGGTGATCTTTTCTGCAGTGTTAGCCTTTTATAATGGCACTATCTTCCTGGTTTTTGCTATTGGTAGCTTTCTTTATACCGCGTGGATCATCATATTTCTTAAGCGCCGGAGGGAACTGAATTATAAAAGTTTTGAAATATCTGCAAAAAATCAAAGCAGCATTATTCAGTTGGTTAGCGGAATGCAGGAGTTAAAATTAAATAATTGCGAAAAACAGAAAAGGTGGGAATGGGAGCATATCCAGGCGCGTTTATTCAGGTTTAATGTAAAGAACCTGGCATTAACGCAGTATCAGCAGGGAGGAGCCTCATTTATTAATGAAGGCACAGGCCTGCTAATAACGTTTTTAAGTGCAACATTAGTAATAGAAGGCAGCATTAGCCTGGGTGCTATGATGGCTATCCAATATATTATCGGTCAGTTAAATAGTCCTATACAACAGCTTCTATCCTTTATACAATCGTATCAGGACGCCAAAATCAGCCTGGAGCGTTTAAATGAAATTCACCAGCTTGAAGATGAGGAGCCGCTGAACAAAGATTGGAGTTATATGTTGCCAAATGACAAGGGAATCACCATTGATCATGTTACTTTCAGATATCCGGGTGCCGGGAATGATGCAGCGCTGGAAAATATAGACCTGCATATTCCTGAGGGTAAAACAACAGCTATTGTTGGCATGAGCGGCAGTGGCAAAACAACCCTCCTCAAATTAATTTTACGTTTTTACGAGTTTGAAAAAGGTGAAATAAGGGTAGGCAGCCAACGACTTAGTAACATTAGTTATAAGACATGGCGTAGTCAATGTGGCGTAGTAATGCAGGATGGGTTTATTTTCTCAGACACGATTGAACATAATATTGCCGTCGGCGACGACTTTCCGGATACTGAAAGATTGCAACATGCAATAACAATAGCCAACATACAAGCTTTTATTGATGGTTTGCCTCTGGGCCTTCACACAAAAATTGGCCCTGAAGGTAACGGAATTAGCCAGGGGCAGCGTCAAAGGATACTAATTGCCAGGGCTGTTTATAAAAATCCGCAGTACATTTTTTTCGACGAAGCTACGAATTCATTAGATGCAAATAATGAACGTGTGATCATGAATAATCTTAATGATTTTTTCAAAGGAAGGACAGTAGTAATTGTTGCGCACAGGCTGAGTACAGTAAGTAATGCTGACAATATTATAGTGCTTGATAAAGGCCGCATAATTGAAGAAGGTACGCATCATAAATTGACAGGTTTAAGGGGCAGTTATTATAAGCTGGTTAAAAATCAACTTGAATTAGGGAATTAATTATGTCAAAAAATAAGCAAGTTCCACCGCTGCCAAATTTTGGTAAAATGAATAATGGCCATGTAAACGGACATGTTGTAGCCCAACCATCGGACTTACCTCCTCCGATGGCGGCTACTTCCGATGGACAAGGGCCTGTACAATCACCTGCACCTGTACAAACTCCTCCTGCAATTGCGCCTTCCGATGAGGAGGATATTGCGGAAGTTCATAGTGACGAGATGCAGGATATTATAACAGCAGTGCCGTCGTGGTTATTGCGTTTTGGCATATCGTTGTTCTTCACTTTGTTGCTGCTTATTGTTACACTTTCTTCCCTGATCCATTATCCTGACACCGTTGATGCAACGTTAACTATTAATTTAACCAATTCACCAAAACCAATAGTGGCTAAAACCTCGGGGAAGCTTGTCAGGCTTTTGGTTAAAAATCAACAAACTGTAAAAAAAGGCGATCCGCTGGCCTTTATTGAAAGTACAGCAAATCATACTGAGGTACTGGCCTTACTAAACGAATTAAAACTGATGCAAGGCCAGATCGATTCCGGTAAAAAGGTTGAGAATGCATTTTTTTCGAAACCCAATATCTCTGTTTTCGGCGAGTTACAATCAAACTTTCAAACATTTTACCAGGAATATCTTAATTACTGTGCTTCAGTAGAAAATGGATTTTACATCGAAAAAAAGAATTACTTGCAGAAAGACCGTGCTAATTTAGATCAGCAGGCGGCTCAGTTAAACAATGAAAAGCTTATACAACAGCGCGATTTGGAACTGGCGGAGCAAGAGTTCAAAATTTATCAGTCATTAGTAGCAAAAAAAGCGGCCTCCCCGGCTGAACTGAGGACTGAGGAAAGTAAATATCTAGAGAAAAAGTCCGCCGTGACACAGATAAATGCTTCTATCATTGCGGAGAATACAAATTATCTTGCCAAAAAAAACGAAATACTTGAACTTGACAATCAGATCAATCAAGAAAAAGCAAAGTTTGCGCAAGCATTGAATACAATGATCAGTCAAACTCAGGATTGGCTCAATAAATATGTTTTAACAGCTTCTCAATCCGGAAAATTGTCTTATGCTGGAATCATACAAGAAAACCAGGTATTGTCTGCCAATCAGGATGTATTTTATGTTGATGCCGGTAATGATCATTTTTTTGGCGAAATGATGATCCCACAAAACAGGATGGGTAAGGTTATGGAAGGTCAAAAAGTATTGATTAAGCTGCGGAGCTATCCTTTTGAAGAGTATGGAATGTTAAAGGGCAATATTACCTACATCTCCGGAGTTCCTTTCAGAGATAGCGCGTTTCTCTCTCGGGTGGATTTTCGACTTACTAAAAGATCAGATATGAAGTTGCCCATCCATTTAAGACAGGGAATGCTTGCTGATGCAGAGATCGTTATTCAAAACGCAACCATTTTACAGCGTGTAGGCCGGGATATAGCAAAAATCATTAACAATAAATAGATTTGATAACGGATCCATGTGGGATCAAATTGCTCAAATGAAAGTGAAATTAGTTAAGTTTGATATAACGTGATTATATCTTGTTCTTAGTGCACCGCGACAATTTCCAGGTTGTTCTCCCTAAATGCCCTGATCACATGATTCACCTCATGCTCGGGCATCGCAATGAGGATCAGCCCGGGAAATTGTCCTTCTTCTTAAACTCAGTTGGCGTACAACCATACTTAGCCTTGAAAACGGTAGAAAAATAATTAGGGTTGGAGAAACCCACCATGTAAGTTACTTCAGAAATCGTGAGGTCTTCATTGTTCAGCAAATACTTAGCTTTTTTAAGCCTGCGGTTAAGGATATAGTCGGTGATGCTGCAATCTAATAGAGCTTTTACTTTTCGATAGAGTTGAACCCTCGAAATTCCGATAATTTTGCAGATATCATCAACTGAAAATTTGTCGTTTGCTAAGTTTTGTTCCACAATTCCGGCAAAATCATTTAAGAATTTCTTATCCAGTTTTTTGGATACCGTTAATTTTTCCGTTGGACTTATGTCGCTGGTAAAATGCTGTTTTAATATCGCGCGATTACCGATGAGATTCCAGACGTTTGCAATGAGGTAATCGAGATTGAATGGCTTCGTTATATAAAGATCGGCTAAAGATTGTACACCCGATATTTGATGTTCAAGACTGCCCTGAGCCGTAAGCAAAATAATGGGAATGTGAGAGGTTCGTAGATCTGATTTGAGTGTCTTAGCAAGTTCTTTACCCGAGATCCCTGGCAAAACGACGTCCGAAATTATAAGATCAGGAACATGATCAAAAGCTCTCATTAAGCCGTTGGTCCCATTTTCCGCTGTGTATACCTCAAAATTTTCGCTAAATTTTTCGGTAAGATACTGTAATAAATCCGGGTTGTCTTCAATGACCAGGATGGAATGTTCGCTAGGCTTTTTCAGCAACTCGTTCTCATACCGATTTGTAATATTCCCGTACTCGTTTTGATAGATCTTCGATTTTTCGGCAATATCCGACCAGTCATTTCTCACATAACTTTTTTCCATTGCGCTCAAATGGTCACTGCCCAAGGGCAGGGTAACAGTGAACGTTGTACCTTTCCATTTTTGACTTTTTACCTCAATGTTACCATGATGGAAAAGCACTATTTCCTTTGACAGAGACAAGCCGATTCCGGAGCCGGTAACAGGTGCATTGTCAGCCTGGTAGAATTGATCAAAGACTAACGCAGTGTCCTCAGGTAACATACCAACACCGTTGTCTTCCACATCGATATAAACACATTTGTCATCATTCTTTCTAACGGTAACGTTAATACGCCCATTTTCATTGCAAAACTTGATAGCGTTAGAAATCAGGTTGAAAAAGACCTTATCGAGCATTTCCGTATCAAACCAAGCTTTTATTTCTTTATCAGACGTAGAAAACAACAATTTAACATTCATTTTCTGCGCATAAAGGCGAAAGCTGTCCACAATATCCTGCACAAATTCTGTCAGGTTGTTTTCTGATGCCTTAATAGTCTGTTTGTCAAATTCTATTTTCCGGTAGTCGATCAGTTGATTAACAAGTTTCAAAAGTCGGTATGCGTTCTGCTGAACAAGCCTTAAGTTTTTTCCTGCTAGCGAAAATACCTTTTCCTGATTAAGCATGTCCTGCAATGGTGCAAGCATTAGCGTCAGCGGTGTGCGGAATTCATGTGATACATTGGTAAAGAAATTGAGCCGGGCTTCGGTAGCTGCCTCAGCCTTTGCAGACATTTCGATCAATTGGTTTCGCTGGGATACAATTTCATTATTTTTTGCTTCGAGACTTTTGTTGATCTTCCTGTTTTCTGTCAACGAATAAAAAGCCAGCCCTCCAAAGATCACAGTAAGTACTAGTGTGATAATGATAATGTTGAGCACGATTTGCTGACTCTTATAAATAGCTTCTTGGTCTGCTAGTAACGATTGTTGTTTTTCGATATCCTTCCGCTGGCTTTCAATCTTATTCCACTGCACCTCCATGAGCTTCACATTAGTGGGATCAATGACAAGCGACTGTAATATATTTTCTCTTGAAAAAGGCTCTTTGTTCAGTATTTGAAAAGCAGTCACAATGGCTTCTTTTCCACCGGTAGGATAAAGCACACTTGCGTTGATCATTTTGTTGTCAACCATTTGCAGGCCGCCTCCATTGCCGGGCAACGCGTCCACACCAACAACCTTGATGCTACCTGGTAAATGTAACTTGTTCAAAACTTCTCGCGACCCTGATGCCATCATGTCATTGTGTGCGAAGATCGCATCAATCCCTCGAAGTACTTTCTGATTTTTCAATAGCTGGGCTTCGGCGTTCTGTTTTAACCAATCCCCATAAACTTTTGACTCTACATGTATATTCGGAAATTTCTTTATCCCGTCCATAAATCCACGGTCTCTTTCGATGGCGGGAGAGGAGCCTGGAAGTCCCATTACTTCTAATAAATTAACTTTTCCAGCAGACTTCGAGCCTATATATTCACCGGCCAATTTTCCAACTTGATAGTTATCCGCGCCCACATAGGCTGTATATGAACTCGAGGCTGTTTTGCGATCAATAACAATGACCGGAATACCTTTATTATAAGCTTCTTCTACGACTGGAGTAAGCGGCTGTGCTTCATTAGGAGATATGATGAGCAAGTCGATCTTATCGGCAAGCATCTTTCGTACCTGGCTGATCTGCCGGGCACTACTGTTTTCTGCGTCAGCATATTCGAAATTTACGCCCGGATGTAACGACAATTCAGTCTTCATCTCGTCGAGCATCGTCCTCCGCCACAGGTCAGATCCTACACATTGTGAAAACCCAATGGTGTAAGTCGCTTTATTTTTTTCTTCCTTGCACCCTTGAATGGCCATTACAACCAATGCAAGTAATAAAAGCACTTTAAATATCTTACCCCGTGCCATCTGTTCGCTCATCTTGATACTTAATAATAAATTTTCTTAGTGGGTCTAATTTGCAAGAGAAACAACTCCTGACTCAAAAATATACATAACGGCATGAATAGTCCAAATATCACGCTCACGGTCTTCATTAGTTTTAAGTTCAAAATGTAACGATAGTGAAGATATGATGTAACCTGGTTAGAGATTGGCACTGTTTGTTCAAAAGGGTAAATATTATTCACCTGATTTCCAGTGTGTTATTTAATGTTAAAATATTTATATATTTTGAAATAAAATTGATAACCGCCGCCCTTTTTCGCACCCTACATTGCGAACAGTAATACCAATTATTCCAATTAATATTTATGAGAAAAAATTCTGTCATGGTCTGGTCCATGGTTGTCGCCCTCGGTGGCTTTTTATTCGGGTTTGACACGGCGGTTATTTCGGGTGCCGAAAAATCCATTCAGGCTTATTGGAATTTATCTGTATTTCAGCATGGACTTACCATTTCAATAGCATTAATTGGAACCGTGATCGGCTCGATGTTAGGGTCAAAACCGTCTGACAGGTTTGGAAGAAAGAACACGCTCTATTTTGTTGCAGCTGCTTATTTATTATCGTCTATAGGTACGGCATTTTCTACTGACTGGTATCTGTTTCTCGCATTCCGGTTTCTCGGTGGCCTTGGCGTAGGTACTTCATCGGTAACAGCGCCTATTTATATATCGGAGGTTTCCCCCGCTGAACGAAGGGGCAATCTTGTCGGGCTGTTCCAGTTTAATGTTGTTCTGGGCATTCTTATTTCTTATCTGTCGAATTATCTTATTGGCCAGGGTGGCGAGGCATCCTGGCGTTGGATGTTGGGTGTGCAGGCATTCCCGTCCGCTTTATTTATCGTCCTGATCAGATTTATACCTGAAAGCCCTCGCTGGCTGATACTGAAAAAGGGCGATGTTGAAAAGGCGCTGGGTATTTTGAGGATCATCAATCCCTTGCATTACGATCGCGAGCTTGCCGATATCAGGAACTCACAGCTCGATATCCATGGAAAAAAGCACAATGACATGCTTTTCTCATCAGAATATAAAAAACCTGTTCTTCTGGCGATGCTTTTTGCATTTTTTAACCAGGTATCCGGTATTAATGCCATTATTTACTATGCCCCGCGGATCTTCGAAATGGCCGGCCTTGGGGCTCATTCTTCTCTGCTTTCGACGGTAGGCATTGGAATGGTTAATTTCATTTTTACGCTGCTGGCTATCAATATCATTGACAAAGTAGGCAGAAAACTACTGATGCTCATCGGTTCTGTCGGACTGATAGGTTCACTGTTCCTCGTCGCATTTACTTTTTATAGTGGCCAGTTCAACGGTTTTGCCATTCCAATTTACGTGATGGTATTCATCGCCTTTTTCGCATTTTCTCAGGGAGCTGTTATATGGGTATTCATTTCCGAGATATTTCCAAACCAGGTCAGGGCGCAGGGACAAACGTTGGGTAGCTCAACGCATTGGATCATGGCGGCTATCATTGCCTTCTCATTTCCATTTTTTGCGGAAAAGCTGGGCGGGGCAGTAACCTTTTCATTCTTCGGGACAATGATGATCCTGCAATTGATCTTCGTGTGGCGGTTTATGCCTGAAACTAAAGGCAAATCCCTTGAACAAATAGAAACCAATATCGTGCTTCATTAAAATTATGAGTACACAAAGTTCCATATTACCTGCTGTCTGTTTCGGAGAAGTCCTGTGGGACATGCTTCCAGAAGGGCCGCAACCAGGCGGGGCGCCATTGAATGTCGCTTACCATTTGAATAAGCGTGGGGTTAAGACGAACATCTATAGTAAGATCGGCAATGACTCACAAGGAGAACAGTTGAGTTCTTTGATTCATTCGTGGGGAGTGGGGAAGGATTTTCTTCAGGTGGACACCGAATATCCGACGAGTAATGTAATCGCGAAAATGAATGGAAACGAAGTAAGCTACGAAATTGTATTTCCGGTAGCTTGGGACTTCATTGAATCGCTTGACTATATCTGCCCTCTCATCAATGATTCCACTTATTTTATTTACGGTAGCCTTGCGTCACGAAATGAAGTTAGTCGCAAGACACTGTTGGGACTGCTAGAAAATCAATGCACAAAGGTTTTTGATATTAATCTAAGACCACCGTTTATCAGCCGCGGCCTGCTTGGCGAGCTTCTGCTGAAGGCGGACATCGTTAAATTCAACCAATCTGAACTCGAAATGGTGCAGTCAGTTTTTGGCGGCTCCTTCAGTAACGAAGCGTCACAGATACGCTTTATTCAGGATAGGTTTGATATACCCGAGATTATTGTCACTAAGGGCGAATTCGGGGCCTCTTATTACAAAAACCATCAGATATTTAATGCCTGGGGCATTGAGGTCAAAGTGCAGGACACTATTGGCAGCGGTGATTCATTTCTTGCTGCGTTTGTCTCGGGCCATTTTCTAAACAACAAACCCGAAGATATTATAAGAGACGCGGTGGCGATGGGCGCTTTTATCGCTACAAAAAAAGGTGGCTGTCCAAATTATAGCCTTTCTGAATACAAGCAATTCAAAGAACAATTCATTAAATAACCAATTAACATACTACTAAAATTAAACCTAAATGAGAAAACTACTACTATTATGTTCCTTACTCTTCATGCTGATTTGTGAGGTACAAGCGCAAAACCGGCTAATAACCGGGGTGGTAACGGATGAGGTCTCAGCTCCGGTACCTGGAGTAACCATACAAGTTACAGGTAAGCAAACAGCCACCGTTTCAGACCCCAACGGTCGTTTTACGATACAGGCAACAGATGGGGATATTCTTAAATTCACTTTTATTGGCGCCCAACCTGTCTTGCTTAAAGTAGCTCCAGGCAAATCAAATTATAATATAAGTTTGAAAAGCGACCAAACCAAGCTCAACGAAGTAGTAGTTACAGGCTACACTTCTGAAAAGAAAAAGGATCTTACCGGAGCGGTTTCAGTGGTCAACGTCAACGAGATTAAAGATATTCCGGAGGGCAATCCCATGAAAGCACTTCAGGGTAGGGTGCCAGGGCTTACGATACAGGCAGATGGTTCACCAAATGGTGCCGTAACTGTGCGTGTTCGCGGGACGACCACATTAAATGATAACGACCCACTCTACATCATCGACGGTATCCCGACGCAGCGGGGCTTGCAAGAGATCAACCCGGATGATATTGAGTCTATCCAGGTCTTGAGGGATGCCTCGGCAGCAACAATTTACGGGTCAAGAGCTGCAGCTGGTGTGATCATTATTACAACAAAAAAAGGGAAAATTGGAAAACAGGTGATTAACTTCGATGCTTCGACCTCACTTCAATACTATGGGAGCAAACTGTCCCCGCTAAATTCGGAGCAACATGGACAAGCTTATTGGCAGGCACAAGTAAACGATGACGAATTTGGCCCTGATGTATCGAATCCCATCGATCCATCGGTCAGCAATGGAATTTACACTTATAACTGGAATCACAATTATACTGATCCTGTCCTTACAAGTGTTAACATACCTACATACATAGATGCCGCGCATACCATGCGTGCGGCTAATAATAATTGGTTTAATGAAATATCACAAAACTCAATCCTGCAGTCGTACAATTTAAGTATTTCGAATGGTAGTGATAAGGGTTCATCCTTATTTTCCATAGGTTACTATAAGGATCAGGGTATTATCAAAGAAACAGGCGACACGAAATATACGGCTCGCTATAACTCCGACTATAATCTATTTGGCGGCAAATTAAAAATCGGCGAAACATTGTCAGCCACTTACATGAAAGATCCCATTCTTCCTACAGGCAGTATTACAATGCTGTCGCTGATTGAGAATCCAATAATCCCTGTACACACCGTTACAGGGGGCTGGGGTGGGCCTGTTGCGGGTATGGATGACCGGGACAATCCTGTCCGGCTCATCGACGACAATAAGCAAAATGTCAACGCCTTCGGCAGGGTCTTCGGCAATGCGTACGCCGACCTCGAGATAATGAATGGACTGCATTTTAAAACAACCTATGCGGCCGATTTTGCTGGAAACTATTACCGGTGGCTGCAACTACCTTATGTAGCAGGATTTCTTTCAAATCCGGCTACGTATGCCGGGCAATCAACCGATTATGAAGTAACCGAAACCTGGCAAAACCAATTGACTTATGACAAAACTTTCGGAAAGAGCACATTGAACGTTCTGTTGGGTGAGGAAAACATTAAAGATAAATATCAAAACTTTAATGGCCAGGCGCAGGGTCTGGCGATCGCAAATATCGATTATGCGTACCTAAGCGAAGGAACGAGTAATATATTAGTAAATGGTGCAGGTAGTGGAGATGCCTTATTGTCCTATTTTGCCAAGGCTAATTACGCTTACAACGACAAATATCTCCTTTCAGCCACCATCAGACGCGATGGGTCCTCCAAATTCGGTGCTGACAATCGCTATGCAATTTTCCCTGCAGCATCTGTGGGGTGGAGAGTTAGTCAGGAAGATTTTTTAAAGAACAGTCCTGTCATATCTGATCTGAAGCTTCGTTTTGGTTGGGGGCAAACGGGTAATCAGAATATTGCAAATAATGCAACCTATTCATTGTATCAATCCATATACAGCAATGCTGCACCTTTCAGTG
>JBQCEA010000582.1:0-12573 GCA_051960695.1 Mucilaginibacter sp.
CAATCAAATGGACCATTTTTTTGGCAAGATATCGCAGCAATACGTTGACGAAGTCGAATATAAAACGTCTACGCTCAGCAGCGTGATGGAGCCGCTGATCATTGCTTTTTTGGGCCTGATGGTCGGCGTCATCCTGATTTCGATGTATTTGCCGCTGTTCCAAATGAGTAATAATATTCAGTAAGACAATTAGGTTAGTTCGAGGACATACCCATGGGTCGTATGGCTCCTAAAGCGCTATTTCCATATATAGGTCCATTTGCACCCGCCTTTGTTCCCCTTTTTCGTTATGGCCGACCACCGACCGGATCGTGACCGACCGTACCATGCCGATGCCGGAAGCGGCCTGCAGCGACTTCAGCGTTTTGAGCAGCTGAAAGTAGTCCCCGTTAAAGGTTAGTTTTTGTATATTATAGGTACGGCTTGAATCCGCTGTTGCCTGAACAGGTACTTCAGATAGTTTTACGTCCTGTTGTTCTGCGATCAGGTCGATATGTGCCAGCACATCATTGCGGTAATTTGCCGTGTCAGCCCGGTAAAGCGCAAGTATTTTATCCAGGTTCGCATTTTTACGCTCCAGGTATCCGGGTTGATAGGTGATGTCCCTGCTACCGGCAACCTGCTGTTCCAATTGCCTGTGAAGCTGCCATGCCGCGATCGTCTTTTTAAAGGCGAGGTTATAGCTTACAAACAATAACAGCAAGGTCGCAGCAGTTAGTAAGTATTCATTCTTTATCTTAAACCGTTCCAGCATGTCAATACTTTATTTTGATCGCAAAACTCCCGATACTTTTATCATTATCGAAAGTGTAATTCACGAGACTGATATTTTTAACCCATGAAACCGTTTTTAGCCGTGCGATCCATTCATTTACGGGGAGGATCTCTGCGGCGACGCCATTAATTTTCAGTACGCGATCCTCAAATGTTTCGGTCTTCATCAAGCGGGTTCGTGCCAGGTCCTCCGGATTTACATTTACGGCCGAAAGGGTTAATTCGGCAGGCATGAGCGCGAGGACCCGGTCAATCATTATAGCCTTATTCACACCCTCATCCCAGCCCAGCGAGCGCAACCGCGATTCTTTATTCTTAGACAGGGTACTTATTTTCTGAATATCCGTGCTATTCTGAGTATCAATGCTCACCTGTTCATTCAATTTATTGTTTGACGCATTCAATGATGAAAACCATACCGTATTGACCAACAATAACAGGAAGAAGACTGACAACACTATAAGTCCCTGCACTTTGACCCTGTTGGCGGATAAGCGGCGTTCTAATAAGGGCGATAAATTATCAGCATCTGCGCCGATCCTGTCGATCTCAGCAGCCAGCGCCAATTGAAAAGCCATAGCATACGGGATCACGATCTTTTCATCGACCGGCTCTGAGGCCAATTTTATCGGGAAGGGCGACTGCTCTCCTTCTTTATACTGGTACGATATCCATTCCCCTTTCTCATTGCGACTTATTTTATGCCCGTCGATGACATATTCAGATTCATAAATGTTCAGTTGGCCGAGCACCCGTTCTATAGGGAACGGCCCAAGGGAAAGCATTAAAGCCTGCAAGCCGAGGCCTTTCAGGCGACCGAGCAGACGATCGGCGTCGGTACGCCGCATTAGGGCGACATGCGAAAAGTCGCCGGAAACAAAATTCTGAACATAAAAATCAGTCAACACGGCATTCGGCAAAATTCTGGCAAATGCTTCCTGATCCATCGTATCGATCCTGCCGACCTTTTTATACAAAATGCCCTTGCCTGAAATATTTAACGCTATAGGAACCTTGGGCGGAATACGGGAGGCGACCTTTTCGACATCAGTCATACCGGCCAGTTTGGTCGTGATATCCATGCTATCACCACTCAACTCTACCATAGCCAGGTTGAAGACCATATCGCCGCCTGAACCGATCACTACGCCCAGTCCGGCAGCCTTTCCAAATCGGTAATATTTTGTCCAAAACGCCATTTTACCGTAATATCGTCGACTTGATAAATAAGACCGTCGTTACTTTGGACGACGTTTTCGTGCGCGTACTGAAAAGCCATTTCAGGATCGGTATCCGCGATAATAGTGGTGTCCCGTTGGCGACCAGGTCATTTTCATTCCTTTCAATACCACCGAGTAAAATCGTGTCTTCATTATGTACCCTCAGGCTGCTGGCAAACTGATCAATGGATTCAGACGGCGGTGAACCGTCAGTCGGCAGCGTCGTGAAATCGGCAATATTCACTTTGATGCCCAGTGTCACCTGGTCGTCACCGGATACCACCGGCTTGATATCCACGCTCAGATTGGCGTCGACCGGGGTATAGCTGTTGGTAAAAACAGATGTGGAGGTACTTGCAGCCGGATAAAGGTTCTGGGTCGTGTTTTTATAATAAACACGGCTGCCTATACTGAGCGTTGCGGTGTGGCCATTCATTGCCGCCAGCTTTGGTACCGACCGCACGTCGACATTATTGTTAGTTTCCAGCGCCTGCAACTGGGCATAAAAGTTGGGCACCACATGCCCTAAATTTACTGCCGTGTACTTGCTGATGCTGTTCAGAAAACTATTGACCGAGGTGGCGCTGAGCGTAAAATTAATGCCGGGTAATATGGTCCCACCCGTTTTGACACTGTCCGAAACTCCTGCCGAGATGCCGGTCGATACGGCCCGGGTATGATGAAAATCAATCATCGTCACTTCTATGAGGACCGTCGGAACAAGGACATCCAGTTGCCTGATAAAATTTTCAACCTCGTTCAACTGGGCCGCTGAGCCGGACAGCAGAATGGTGTTCTGCTCACGGAACTCTTTGATCTCTATGCCCTGCTTCCAGGCAGCCGGTATCATGGATACGATCGTGTCCAGTGAGCGGTTCTGTAATTTGACAATACGAAAGGTCCGCAAACCTTCTATGCTGCGGTCGCCTATCAAATAAATACCATTTTCCGACTGGAAGGTATAGTTCGTTCCCCGGAAAAGCAGCCCGAGCAGTTCGTCGTAACTGATATCGCTGACATGAATATCAATGGAGCCCTTCAGGTCGCTGTAGATCGAATAATTTTTATTAAGTTCCTGGGAAGCCTGTTTGACGAGAGAAAGGATGGGCACATTGACGGCATCGACCGAAATGACCTTTTGGCCGCTTACCACCCGGGTAAATACCTGTGCGGACCCAGCTGCTGTATTCGGCGTGGGACGAAAAGTCCTACGGACGCCGGTGCGGTTATCGCCACCTACATATAACTCTTCATTGTCTGCCAGCGGCTGAAAAAGGTAAACATTATCTGCCGTTTTAACCATCTTGATCCCATTGGCAAAGGCCAGTTTATCCATAGCGGTCTCAAAGGGTGCCGCAGCCATAAAGCCACTCACTTTTTTACCATTAAGTTCATTAGGTACCACGACATTTTTGCCGGACACCTGCGTTACCTTACGGGCGACAGCAGTCAGCGTGTCATTATCCAGTGCATACGAAAGGGTGTTATCAGAACCATTATATTTTACGTTGATCTCTCTGCGGACCGGTTTAACGATGAGAGAAGGGTCGTCATACGGTGTCACATAAATGATCGTGCCGACGACGTGGATATCCAGCTTATATTTATCGGCAAGAAAAACGAGTATATTGGTTGCGGTCGCATCATTAAAAGAATCGTTAACCGTAAAGTTCAGTTTCGGATCTACGCTGATATTTAAGTTATTGGAACTTGCTATGCCGGTCAGGTAGTTCTGAAGCGAACTGCCAACCACCTGCAATTGCACCTTCTGATTGAGGCCAGGCAAATTTCTGGATAAGCTGTCCAGGCGTTTCTGAACCACTTGTATCCTGCTCTGCTGTGCGAGGGCGCGGCCCGAGAAGAACAAAACCAACAAAACGATAACAGCGCAGGCTCTTTTTTTGTACATAAGGTTTAGAAATTAGATAATAAAGGGTATATCTCTTCAATAGAGGTCAACCCTTGTGCAAATAAGTTAAAGGCATTTTCGGCAAGCGTTTGTATTTCGCGGTCCTTTAGCTGCCGGTCGATGTACATACTTCCGTTTTTAATTTCGACGGCCAGCTCCTGATCGATGGGTATGACCTCGTAAACGGCCTTACGTCCTTTGTACCCGGTATAATGGCATGCCGGACATCCGGCAGGTACGCTGTGCCGGGTGACTTCTGCATACGGCTTGAACTGCCGGGGGTACTGCAACTTGTCAAAGGGTTCTTCCTTTTTGCACTGCGGGCACAACAAACGGACCAAACGCTGCGCAACCGTGGTATTCAGGGTGCTGGCCACCAGGAATGGGGGCACCCCCATATCGATCAGGCGGGACACTGTGCCCCAGGCTGAATTGGTGTGGATCGTGGACAGTACCAGGTGCCCGGTGAGCGCGGCACGTATAGCCATATTCGCCGTTTCCACATCGCGGATCTCGCCCACCATGATCACGTCCGGGTCCTGGCGTAAAAAAGTGCGGAGGGCAGCCGTGAACGTAAGGCCAATAGATTCTTTTAGCTGCACCTGGTTGATGCCGGCAAGCGTATATTCGATCGGGTCCTCTATGGTTAAAATATTCCTTGTTTCCTTATTCAGTAATTTCAGCGTTGCATAAAGCGTCGTCGTCTTACCCGAACCGGTAGGCCCGCTGATCAATAGTATGCCATTGGGCCGCATAATGCCGCGCATATAGTTATCCAGGTCAAAATCCGAAAACCCCAGGCTGCCCAGGTCGATGTCTGCGGCGTCGTTGCTCAGCAAACGCAGCACGACCTTTTCCCCGTGTAATGTCGGCAAAACGGATACACGAATATCGAACTGATAATTTGCGGACCTGAAATTGATCCTGCCGTCCTGCGGCAAGCGCTTTTCGGCAATATCGAGGTTAGCAATGATCTTGATCTTACTGACCAGTGCCGGGTAATCCTCTTTTTTAAGCAGTTGCCGCTCGACCATCATACCGTCTATGCGGATGCGTACGCGGCATTTGTTTTCATAGGTCTCAATATGGATATCGCTGCTTTTCAGCGCCCGGGCCTCACTGATCAGGTCTTCCAAAAAATCGCCGGTTCTGCTTGCAGGCAGGCTGTGATCGCCTAAGCCGTCCTCCTGCTGATTCAAATAATATTTGGAAAGCAGGCGGCTGATATCCGCTTCAGGTATCGGTACGAGTTCTACTTCTATCCCCAGCAACACGGCCAGTTCGAAAGTCAGTTCATCCGTGTCCACCTTCAGGTCACAGTAGAGCTCGGCAACTGTTGCGCCCCTGCTTTTCGGTAAAACCCGGTAGTGCCAGGCCTGGTCGCGTGTAAGCCAGTGTAAGTTATCAGTAGCCAGGCTGATCCCACCTGTACCATTTATCAATTGATCAGGTTCATCAGCCATGTGTCGTCGGTCAGGTTAAAAATTCCGGCCCACCAGTCTGCTGCCAGAAAAAAAATAAATATCAGCGCCTGCAATCCTGCGAGCGGAATGTATTTGCTGCTTTTGGGCGAGAAGCCATTCCAAAGCAACCACCCTAACAATACGCATAGCAGACTGATGATATAAAAAAATAAAAAATTCGCTACAGAAAGATATAGTGCGGTACTCAAAAAAAACAGCCAATCCCCCGGGCCGATCATTTGTGCCTTCAGGATATTCGTCATCTTATGGCGCCTGACCGAAAAATAGACGGTCAGCAATAAAAACTGCAATGCGACAAACGTCATATTGATGAGGGCGGGAAGCCACAGGGAAGAAAAATCAGGTTCGCGAAGGTAATGGGCAACGCTTAAAAGCAAAGCCAACGCCGCCAACAGCACGACATAAACCGACCTGCTTCGCACATCCTGGAAGAATATGAACAGCAGCGTAATCAAAACAATTATTTTCAGCGTTAGCATCATTAATCCGGGGTCACTTCTTTCAGGTTGTTATCCTGGTCGATCTGCCAAACGTTGAAGGTCCCGTTCCGGTTAAAATCCACGACAGCCGTTGCCGTTGCCGTGAATGTGCTGTTCGTTGCGCTAATGACCTCGATCCGGTAATTCGCATTACCGTCGCCGCCGTCGCTCACCAGTTTATCCTGGACAAAGCCGATCTCACTTAAGTTATTGCTATACCGGGAATGCTCATAAAAGTAGCCTTGTTCGAGGGTCTGCAAATGGCGCAGCTGCAATTTGGCTTCCGTCGCCTTGGCCCGGCCAACGACCGGCATCAGGTTCGGCAATGCCAGCAAAACCAATATGCCCACAATAATCAATACGACAAGAATTTCAACCAGCGTAAAGGCGTTAACTTTTTTGTTTAGCGAAAAGGAGTAGATCTTCATTGTGATAACAAAACGAATATAGGAAGAAGTAGATTAAAAAAATAAAATAAAAATTAATTCACTTCGTAATTGGTGTAGCTGATGTTCGCTAAAATGAATGAATAGTTGGTGACTAAAAGGCGGCTTAACATGGATTCCCTCAAAATCATGCAAATTAACAACACATCCTCATTCCTGCGTTACCTTTTTACCGATACTGTAAAAGTACACACAAATCCGGTTATCCCGCTAACCCAAAAACGTTAGGACAACAAATTAGGAAAATCAGGATAGACAAAGGATTAACACAAAAACAGGTGGCAGATTCCGTCGGCGTTACGGAAGATACCATTACCAATTGGGAAAATGATAGAAGTGGACCCCAATCTAAGTTTAAAGAAACAATACATTTCTTCTTAAATAAAAGCCCGTAAAGGGCTTTTTAATTGATATTTTAAACATTTAAACTGAAGTATCGCAAGTGAAATTACTGGAACGCATTATAGTTATTCAACAAGTCAAATAAATTATTAAATGTGTGCAGCATGTTTATTAAGTGAAGTACTAGATCTTTCAAAAAGATTGCACAACTGAGTATCCATAAATATAGGAATGTCGATCAAAATTTTTGAAATACAGATATTCCGACTGTAATTCTTTCTTGTATTCGGGACAAATATTAATTTGGTGATTTAATTCTTTCATAGCTTCATCTTTTCCGACAGTCAGCGCCAATAAAAGTATTTTGGATTGAATCAACCCTATGTTATTAGGTTGTTTCTTTAATTTTTCATCTAATATAATCTGAGTCAAACCATAAATATTTTTCGCCGAATCAACTTTATTGCTTTTTTCAAAAAGTCTAGCTTTGTTCAAGAGTATTGAAGGGTCGCTTTTCGATAGAGCCAACTCTTTGTTAATCACGGCCAACTCTTTGTCGTAATCATTGCTTTTATCGTATGCATTAGCTAAATTCACATAAGCAGCAAGAAACTGTGGATCGCAATCTATTGCCTGCTTTAACAAACTGATTGCGGTATCGATATCATGTGGTTCGTCAGGCGCAAATTTCATCATATAGTCAACTCCTTTGTTATTTAGGTCATTACAATGATTTGACGGCTTATATGTTTTAGAATTGCTGTTATTTGAACAGGAATTCAAAGTCAGAAACAGTATTAAGAAGTTAAAAGTTATTTGAAAACGAGTGTTCATTTTTTAGTGAGTTGGATATGCTTTGAATGGAATAGTAAAATTCGTTTCTCCAGAATTTCCTTGACGCGTACTCGCGTCTGAAATACGGGTTGATGCATGGATAAGTAAATTGAAATTTCCGAAAGAATTGTTATCTTGAATAATATAGGTTGTGCTACCTAAATAACTTATGCCCTGAGAAACAACTTGTTCCTGCCCTTCCTCGGGTTCAAACCATTTTTGCGAATAAAATTTCCCGCCGATCTGTAAAGCAGTATGGGCATCATAATGTATATCATCTGGGGTTCCTCCTGTAAAAAATAAACTGGCGCGTAATTTCCATTGAGAGTTATTAATTTTCGAAAATGAAACTCGAATATAAAAACGATACACCGAGCTTGACGCCGTCATTGTACTAACTCCCTGAAAATCATTTTTTTCGATGGAAAATTGATTCAATTCTCCATCGAGCGCATAGATTTGAAAAAAATCATTATAAGTATAATTCAATTTTTGACTATTCACAGTCATGTTTTGCATTGTACTTCCGGTAACTGTCGTAGCCCATAAGCTTCCGTCCGATCCTGTATGTACTGTGCCACCATTCAAATAGGTATTGTACGAAGCTTGATAGACATTAGTCGCATAATTCGGATTGGTCTTTCCCGCTGTCTGTCCGGCGATGTCCCGAGCCGCTTCAGCCGCAGCTTGTGCCGCAGGCCCTAAATCACCATTGAGTGCGCTTTGGTACTGTTGCTGATCAGGATTTACCGTTAAGAATGAATTCATGTCATCTTGAATATCTTGTGGTGGTCCGCCCAAACTACCAGTAGTAGGCATGCCCTGCTGCGCAGGATTTGTTTCTGTCTCATAGTCAGGAGTAGACATTCTGGCCGGATTAAGTAAATTGCCCAATGGATCATTAAACATGATCGGATTATCGCCTGCATATTGATAGGTAGTCATACTTTCAGCACTTTCGGCTTTGGGGTCAACGCCGACCCACCTCCCTAACGCTGCATCGTAATTTCGGTAAAAAGTTTGATAATAATCCGGCAAATTGCTGTAATCGTTCTGCCATTCGGAGCCGCCGTTATATAGATTTTTATTAGGTAAAGTTGGCGTAGCTACGGTGCTGCCCGGCATGATCAAACCAAAGGCATAATAACTATTCTCCTGTTCTACTCTTGCAGTTCCGCCGGTTCCCTTGTTATCAAAAGTGATCCGGGAGTTTCCCTGCCAGTCGGCAATGCTATATTCAATGGTAAAGGTAGCGCCAAGTTTTAAAACCCTTCCTTCTGCTGTTGGGAAATAAGTCAGTGTATCTGCACCTGTTCCTGCGGCATTATAAACAAAACCGTCCAGGTAATCTGTCGTAGAGATCAGCGTTGCTACACCGCTTACATTGTCCCATTGTTGTTTTCGCAATAAAGTACCGTCAGCTGTATAAGTATAAGTCAAATAACGGTTTGCTGATGACGTAAATGTGATCTTATCCGTTTTATTAAGCACATCATACGTCATGCTGGCAAGTCCCTTATACGGTTCGTTAGTCAAATTGCCATTCCCGTCATAAGTATAGGTTCCTGTGCCACCCATAAATCCTAAACTACTGCCGCTGGCATCGGATACTGAGGTAAGCTGATTAGGGTTCGTTGTACTATAGGTATAAGTTAAGTTGTCAATCGCCGTATGATTGCCTGCACCCTGAGTAGCACTATTGCGATAGAGCGTCTTGATATTCCCGTTATAATCATAAGTGATCCGGTTCTCATCCCAGCCATGTGTAAGAGTGAAGGCGCCTGTATTGGCTGTGGTACGTTCCGCATAGATCGCTGCCGTATCTCGGCCAATGCCGTCATAGTAATAGCGGAATGCCCGTTCATAACTGCTGTTATTGCTGCCATCTTTACTCATCCATTTCACCGCTGAAACTTTTCCATTGTAATAAGGCGTATTGCCAAGGTTGCTGTCTGTCTGGTCATACAACAACTGCATACCGAACAAATCATTGGTGTCACCATTGGTAACCCCGCCGTCGTTGCTTAACTTACTGTTGTTGATACTCAATAATTGCCCCCGGATGTTGTATCGCATGTCGATGTTTTGTAACCAGGATGAACTGCTGACATATCCCAGATTCTTCTTGATGACCTGTCCCAACTCATTATAATTATAGGCTGCCACATGGGTAACGGTGGATGAGCCATTATAGTATTGGTCAACAGCCTTTACCCGGTACATCTGGTCATACGTCAGGTTAGTTTGTACTTTGGTTGTCACTGTGGCAGAGGTCGTCTTTTTCACCAGGGTAATTTGCGGCACCCCGGTAAAATCCGGTACCACGGTAGCCGTGTCTGTCATGGTAAAAACGTATTGATAGTACAGTTGGTTGTTACTTTGCACCTGAATCGGGTTAGACCTTTTATCATAGAAGGTTACTTTCGTGATCCAGTCGCTATTACTGATCCCTAATCCCACAACGCGATTAAGCGATATGGTCACTGCGCCTTTAATCGGTTTAGTAGTAACCGAATCTTCATTGGCTAGTCCTTGCCGCCCGTAGGCAAAGTTAGCGGAACCATTGTTATCAACATCATAGTCGTCATAATGGATGTAAGATAAGGGGCTTATATTGGCCGTTGGAAAAACATAATTTGTGTAATAGTCATAGTACCCGGATGTAGTTCGCCGTTCAGCCCAGGTAGTATCATAGCTGGTTACCAAACTACTTACATAGCTTTGCATGCTGGTAAGCGTAGTATGGGTCGCATCCGTGTACGTTCCTTTATTGATCACCCGGTTTTTGTTGTCATACTTGATATAGGTCCAATTGTGGCTAACCCTCATGTTTGAATCCTGTGCAAGCACCGGCCTGTTCATGGGGTCGTAAACAATGTATTCAGCACCCTTAGCCGGTACTGTCCGCTGGGTGATACGGCCCATCGTATCGTAAATATAATGAAAAATGAGTTTGGGCACACCCGTAGCAGATAAGCTATAGGTTCCTGCCATCAGGTTGACGGCTTGTGGAGGGACTATATAGCTGATCATCCCGGCTGTATTATAAATATAGTATGTATCCAGGTTGGTTGCACCCATTAGCTGTCTTTTTAAGATCAGGTGCCCTGACTTGTCTGTAAAGGTCATATTGGTCATATTATCCTCATCTGTGCCTACCATTACTTGCAATGTGCCGATACCGAAATAATGCCCCGTGGTAAAAGTACCATCCGGGTTCCAGATGGGGATGTTACCATCGCCGGAAGTATTATACCGATAGGATATGGTTTTATAGTGCTGGGTTCCGGCATCTTCCGGCTGGTAACCGCTGCCCACCATACCCGATTTGAGTAAGCGCTGAAGCGGTGTGTTCTCATAGACGTTGTTAGTGTGTGCAGCTGTATCAATAGGAATAAGATATTGCCCGGTCTGGTTATAAAAAGCTGGCTGATCAGTGGTTACCGCATTGGGCCGGTAACTGCCCATCACATCGGTACTTTTACCGGCGTAAGGCAAATACCCTGCTACTGGTCTCCCGAGGTTATCATAAGCGGTGGCTTGTATCAGGTCATTGCCGGCAGGACTTGCCTGAATAGCTACGGATTGAATTGGCCTTCCTAAACCATCATAATAAGTACGGCTGGTCTGCTTTTGATATGTACTGAGCGTATATAACAATGAATCTGTGGTGATACCCGCGACTTTGACGGTTTCACTCTGTACAAACCCCGGCTGTGATTGTGCGCCACCCCGTGACACTATAAATGCCAACAGCCCGGTCAATATCGATAAAAACTTATAGTGGGAATTCATATATCAAGCTTTGTGATAAGTTGGTTCGGTTGTATTTGCGTTATTACATTGGCCCCGGACAGGTGGTCGTACTGTTAAGACTGACCTGGAGCGTTGTACAGGTGCTCAGGTTAGCCGTATAGGTGTACGTTAATGTTGTGGCTGAGGTATATATGGAACATACCTGCCAGCAGTCTGCTAATATCCCGGCACTGAAATTTGTATGGTGGACCGGATTAGATATGGTTAACACAATCGTGTAATTACCTTGTGGTACCGTTGCACCGCTTATGGTTGATGGACCAAATGAGTATTTGGTAACGCCGCCTTGCTGAAACTGAATGGAGGTCATGTTGCCTGTACCGGTCGGCAAAGAATTTATAAAGCTGAGGGCAATGTTAGCTGGTGTGATAACCGCAGATGTCGTCACCGTCTTCGAACCAAATATGGGCGAGTTCACTGTAGCCGTCACCGTATAGGTGCCAAACAGTGTATATGTGTGGGTTGGCGAAGTGTTGAGGCTTGTTGTAACGGGACTTGTCCCGTCTCCAAAATTCCAGGTTGCCGTCGCTCCGGAACTAGCATCTACGCCAAGTATTCCAAAAGCTACTGGCGTATTGGGGTAATGGATAGTCGTGGTAAGATTGTTAATGGAGATTGAGAGATTTCCGAAATCTTTAACTTCTCCGCTGGTTACATACGTATTCTTCTTCACAATGTTATGATCCTGGTCGTATTGATAAGTTATCCGGCCCCATGTATCGTGCGTAAAATAAGATGATACTCCGTTGGTGTTTGTGACCGCTAAAACATAATGGCTCACCGGGTCATAAGTACTCGTAATGGCTTCGGCCACATCCGGATATAGCAAAATATCGTCTATAGAGATGTTGTTGCTGGCAACAAAGCTCATGGCAAAACTGGCCGAAATATTTTTAGCGGGTATCTTCAGCTCGTAATATTGCCACCCTTTATTGGCATAGCTGATGGTAGGGGCCGGGCTCACGCCGGGCACCGTAAGCGTTAATGTTCCTGCCGTAGCAGCATTGATCCATATAGAAAAAATATAATTGGCTGCCAGGGTATTTTTCGTTAATGTCGGCGAGGTCATGGTCTGTGTTGACGCCAGTCCCTGTGCATTTCCCGCGTGACTACCGACCGGTGTGTATGAACCACTTCCGGAAATGTTAAAGGCATATCTTGGAGTACTTTGGTCACTATCAAAATCGCTAAAGGCTATTTCGTTAAATGCGGCGTTTTTAAAGACAGCGACAGGCTGGCTTACCCGGTGATTGAAAATGGTCGTAACCT
>JBQCEA010000583.1:0-7604 GCA_051960695.1 Mucilaginibacter sp.
AGCTGCATCTTGTCAGAGAAATTGACCATTGTACCTGGCTGACCATATCTTTTTACCATCTCTTTGTAGTACTCATCGTACCTTGCGGCACCGGTTGCAGCGTCATGATACCCCCAGGTATTGTTAAGCGGGAAGGGCAGTTTGGTATCCCAAACCAGGTCAGGGATCGTTCGGGCTAAAGTGGTATAAGGGGGTTGTGAAGGTATACCTGTTTCGTCCTTAAATACCCAATCCCGGCCTGCATCAGCTAATTTATAATATGTCTTGGGATCACGCCATGCGTACGGTCCGCTGCTATATACCCCCGAAGGCATATCATCAGGATATGAGCCTTTCCATCCCTGCGGCAATTTCGCAAAGCCCGATGAGCTGGGTATAAATGGCCTTGTCCCGTCAAGTGCGATTACATTATTCCGCATCGCTTCATATAATTCTTTACGTGCATGACCTTCGTTTCCACCAGTCCAGACTAACAAGCTTGGATGGTTCCGAACACGATAGATGGTACTGATCACATTCTTTACAAACACATTTCCTTCAAGCGGCCAGTCAGGTGAGCCTTTAAATTCACCCTGGGTATCTCCTGTCACCCAAAAATCCGACCATACCATTAAACCATATCTATCGGCAGCATTCCAGAAAGCATCCGGCGGCGTTACACCTCCGCCCCAGATACGCACCAGGTTTACATTGGCATTGCGGCACAGGTGCATCTCATAATCATATCGCGCCGAATCACGGTTTACCATCATATCCGGCACCCATGCGCCACCGTCCAGATGCACGCGTTTTCCGTTCACATAAAAATCGCGGCGAACAAACCCTTTAATCGTGGTAGCTTTTGAGCTCACTGTGCGGATACCAAACACAAAGGAAGTATCATCGATCATCCCGCGACCATCAGCAAATTGCAACTGTATGCGATACAAATTAGCCCGGCCATAATTATTTGGCCACCATAAATGAGGCTGATGAATGACGAGCTGAGTTACTTGATCGGGATTTAATTCAATTTCCGCATTATTATGGGCATTAATACGCTCTTCTTTGGAAAACTGAACCTGCGTTCCGGCAAAATTTTCGGGCCTTATGGTAACAGTCAATTTACCCGATTTGGCTTCGGCTGTATGATTGGCCAGTTTAAGCTTCAATGATAACTTAGCAATAGTAGTATCAGGTAGTTTAGGCAGATCCGTAACCAATTTAGGCTGGCTAATAGTTACTCCTCCGGTAGTACGCAGATATACCGGCTGCCAGATACCCATATTTCTGTCACGTACAGGTGGCATCCAATCCCACCCTACCGAGCAAAGCATGGTTACGTTTTTACCGATGTCGCCGGTAGGACCACCATTTTCATAAAACGGACCTAAAGCTTGTAATTGTTCTTTTGCCGGATATCCGGGGTAATCTAATGGATAGATCTTAACAGCCAGTGCGTTTTCACCTCCAGCTATAATTTCTTTACTTACATCCAGACTGTATTCAGCGAACATACCTGCCATTTGCGTTGAATCGGCTATTTGCTTACCATTTACCCATACAGCAGCACGGTAGTTTATTCCTTTAAATATCAATTGAAAAGACCGTCCCTTATCTGCAACTGGCACTTTAAATACAGTGCGGTACCAGTATGGCTTTTTCCATGGATTTGGATTGTGAGGCAGATGGCTGTATTGTTCAAGGTTATATTCTTTATTGAACTCATCTGAAGCATCTGGTATCAGCATGTTATTCAAGCCCTGATAAGGATCGGGATAAATATGGTTGGCTACTAAACCGGTAAGCACTGTTGAAGGTACTTTTACCGGGAACCAATAGATACCTGAATGATAGTTAGCAGAAGATAATTCAGCACCATCTTCTTTGACCAATGAGGATGATTGAAGATCGAAATTTATAAGTTTAACCTGTTTGATAATTCCATTTTGGGCATACAAGCAATTGTTTAACAAAGTATTAAAGAACAGCAAGATAGCCACAGCACAGATGAGTTTTTTCATTAGCATAATTTAACGCTGTAAAACTAATTAACAAAGCAGCTGGACGAATTGTACTAATTTACCCTTTTGTTATATTTTTTTAAACTCTATTCCGTTGTATATATAAAACCAGCCTCCACGGCTTTGTAATGGCTTTTTTACATTGCTGTAATAAGTATTTTACATAATAGATTGAACTAAAAACCCGCCGTTGGGTATATTTGACAACTAAAAACCTAGTCAAAACTATTGCCTATCTGTCTGCCTAACATCTAACCTATATACATTATTTCTATGGCTTTACGCCGAAAACACCTGAGTTTCAAAGTATCGAAACATACTTTAGCTAAGCTATTTAAGTTCAGTGTATTTGCATTACCATTAATTATTGTTTTCTCTCAATGCCTTTATAAAGAAAAAAAAGCAGACCCTCGGGGGCCAGCCTACGCAGGATCTGAAGCTTGTATCAATTGCCATAAAAATATATACAATTCATATTTGCACACAGCTCATTATCAATCGGCCCGGCCATCTGGCGAACAAACCATATCAGGCAGTTTTGATGATGGAAAAAATGTTTTTTCATTCAGTCCTACACTGAACGTTGTTATGGAAAAACATAACGACGGATTTTATCAGACCGCATATGATCATGGCAAAATGATACGGTCAGAACGTTTTGATATTACGTTTGGTGCGGTTAAGGGCGAAACTTATGCTTACTGGAAGGATAACCAGCTTTTTCAACTACCTATCTCTTATGCAACAAATATCCATAACTGGATCAATAGCCCCGGATATTCTTATGGCGGTCCCAATTTTGACCGGCCAGTTGTAACGTCTTGTCTGGATTGTCATTTATCGTTCGCTAAAAAACAACCTGCAAAAGTACCGGGTTATTTCAATACAGGCTTTAGCCGCGATTCAATGGTTTTTAGTATTGATTGTGAAAGATGCCATGGCCCAGCCGCAGAACATGTTAAATTCCATATCAATAATCCCGGTGTAAAAGAGGCCCGGTATATTACCAAATTCAGTTCGCTAAGCCGTGCGCAAAAAATTAACATGTGCGCTATGTGCCATTCCGGAACCAAGAATCCGGCACTTATTAAACCTACATTCTTTTTTAAACCAGGCGATAGCGTATCGTCAAGTAACTCAACTACGCTGAATGGCCCTATTGATTACACTCATGTAGATGTTCACGGCAATCAAAAGGCATTATTAAGCAGTAGTAAATGCTTTATTAACAGCAATATGGATTGTTCAACCTGTCATGATACGCATGTAAAGGACAGAGATCAGCCGCTACTATATACTGCCCGTTGTATAAATTGCCACAACGCTGATAGTCATAATATGTGCAAACTTGCAAATTCCGTAAGCCTGGATGTCCTTAAAAATAATTGCATATCATGCCACATGCCAGCTTCTTCATCCAAAGTAATTATTGCCGGCATGTCGGGCACATTGATCCACACGCATCATATAGCTATTTACCCTGGGGAAACACAAAAGATACTGGCCTATTTAAATATTAAGCAAAATCAGCCTTGATAAAAAGCGATGGCGCTATTTATTATGGTTTTCTAAAATGATAAATGGCAAATTCTGATCCCAGAACGGTTTTAATCCATTTTGAAGCCAAAAGCCTTTGGCGTAATTGCCTAATATAATATCAGGCCTGCCATCGTTATTCACATCAGCAACATCCATAGTCATCCAGCGGCCATATTTGCTCACCGGTACGCCATGCGGTTTAAAGTTCATCGTTTTATCCTGTTCAAAATAGATAAATTCTTCAGTTGGTTTATGCTGCATATCGGCAAAAAACGCAATTGTAGCAATGTCCAGGTCACCGTCGCCGTCAAAATCGGCAGCTATTGCCTTAGTACAACCATTTATTGGATAAAAATAACTTTGCTTGAATTTCCAGTCGCCTTCGTTTGTAAAAATATACAAGCCATGGTATGGCTTAAATATACGTGAGTCGTAATAGTTGTACCCGCAGGTATAGATCAGGTCTGGTTTACCGTCATGGTTTATATCAGCAAGCTGAAAGCTTGTTGATTCGTATACCGGCGGAAAACTCAATAATTTTTTCTGGGTAAAGCCATTATTGTGATCATTCAGGAATAGCCACAACCCCTCATCACCTGTACCAAACAGTACCATTACATCTAACCAACCGTCATTATTAAAATCGCCTATAACCGCATGTACTGCGCCAGAACGATCCGTTACACTGCTTTGTGTAAAGCTATGATCGGCCTTTTGGGTCAATAAATAAACACCCCCCTTTTTAAAACCTTGTGCGCAAACTACCCAATCTGTCAATCCATCTTTATTAAAATCTCCTGAAGTGGTTTGTAATGGTCTTGCCAGGTCGGTCGCTAAAAGGCCCGGTTTAGGCGCACTACCTTTACCCAAATCAAATAGCACAACCCTGCCGTTAGGAAAATCAACAGGCGACAACTGCCCTATACATGAAAATATTCCTGTGCTTGAACCATTTTCTCCTTTAACAAAATTTGCGCTTACAGCTGTACTTGGCAGTTGCGCAACCTCTTTTTTATTAAAATTCTTATCCCATGCGTACAATACCTGCCTTTCCTGGTCGCTCGTATATATCTTTTGGTCATATGGATTAAAAGCGGCCAGGGTAGTATAAGCTGTTGCCTTTTCATCCTGTGGTTTCTTAAGACTGAAACCCGCCCAATCATTAAGTAACGGCGCCGGGGCTTTACCTGATGCCAAAGTATCCGGGGCAACCTTAGCGTAATAAGCTAATATGATATCCCAGTTTTGGAGTGAGATACCTGTTGTATCAGGCGTCTTCTTATAATAATTGACCGTACTATATGTAGCCAGGCCAAGGTAATGTGACATCGCAGGCAAAGTGTGAAACTTCCACACATCCTTATTCAATGCATCAGCAGGAACTAATGCATGGCAACGGGTACAATATTGCTCGACCAGTTTTTTACCATCCGCTATGGTATCGCCCGTTGGAGCGAAGGAATTGGCTTCCGGTTTTTGTTTACAACCATTAAATAACGCAGTGCCCGAAAGCAACAGAACAAACAATAATAAATACGTTGTATAAAGTCCGGTTTTGGTTAGTCGCATAGTTATAAGAAATATTTGGTTTATTTGGTTAGTTTCAATCGTTGCCAGATGAGCTCACCTACTTCACGGCCTTGCTTAGCGCCCATCAATGAGCTGTTCAGATAATGGATACCTCCATAAAATCTGCTCATAGCTGTTTCATCTGATGCCTGCAAAAACGACTTGAAATCACGTTGCAAACCAATGTATTTCAGGTCGCTTGTGTCATGGAAAGCAAAATGATCGCCAAATTCGTGTGTTAATACTACAGCAGAGGCAGCACTGATAGTACTGTGACCAGCTGTATACTCTGGAAATGGCGGCGTTTGCAGCAGGGGCAGCCAGTTGTGATCTATTTTTTCGTTGATAGCAGTTACCGGGCGTATTGTGCCATATTTATATTTTACTTCCCAGCAGGTGATAAACGTTTCAAATAAGGCTATTGAAGTAAGTGCATAAGCCTGCGCTACCTTTACTGCATTTGCATGACTTTGCTTACATGCGATAGTAGTAATGCCTATCCAATGCCCGCCGGGTGTGATCTTCTTGTCGGCAAACATCATGTGGCCACTGTGCTGAACTACAAAAGGGTTATCATCCCAATAGGTAGCTATCGTTTTTTGCTCGTCCGTCAGATGTTTACTCGTTTGGTATACTTGTACTGTTTGACGATAAAAAGCGCTGGTGGTATCCTGACTGTACGGATAAGGCGGCGGCGGTAAAAAAATGGTTGAAGAATCTACTAACAATGTATGCATATCGCCCCAGCAGTATTCTACCCCATCCATGTAATCGGGGGGTGTAGGACGCCATTTACCCGCTGTATTGCTGCCCAGGTACTTAGGCTTGCCACGGGTTTGCGGATAATCGTCCATGTTGGCCCTTTTGAGTACTGTATTGCCGATCTGCTCACCTAATTTCATTGAATTAGTGTAAGTTGAATCAGGTAATGCTTCTTTATATTTACCGTACAGCCTGTCTTCATACCTTTTGAGCGTATCAATAGAGAAGGTTACTTTATGTGCTACCGTAAAGAAGGCTTTGCTGGCAGCCAAAGTAAAATTATAGCTCTTGCCTTTCTGCGGCTCCGGCATTTTGTCAAACCCTCTTAATTGGGCTGTTATGGAATTATACTTTGGGTCAGCATATTTCATTGCTTCATAACTCGCCAGATTGGTATAGCCATAAATACGCGCCGCGACAGGGGGAGTAAATACGTCATAAATAATTACATGCGTAAGCTCGTCCTCATTTGCATGCAATACATCTGCATCTGCCGGCAATTCTCCACCTTTGTGACAAGATGAGAGCAGAAGTAAGGAAAAGACCGTAAATAGTATACCGTAAATCTTCATCGTATATTAGTGATTAGCAAGTAAATCTCTTGTATGTCCATAACTATCTGTTACGGCAACTGAAGCCATAGAACTATCAATATTAATGTATCTTCCGGATTGTGACAAGAACGAATCGCCGTAATAAAACTCTCTTTTTGTGATCTTGCCATCCTTATATTTTATTATAGCATACATGTCCATCGGTTGTAACTTAACCAGGTTTGCATTCCTCTTTAATTCGAAAATTTTCATTGCATCCCTGTTCTGACTTGCAGCTAGCAAATAGTCGCCTTTTGCACCTTTAACCTTTACCAAAGCTTTACCGTTACCGGGTATGTAAATACCGCTTTGCAAAATGGTAAGAGGTTTAAAGTTTCCTTTACCATCACCTCTAAGCATTAAGCCATTAAGAGCATCGTAACGACCAGTTGTTAATTCAGTACCATAATCATTTCCATTGATGATCACATCCAGGTTACCATCGCCGTCAAAATCATCCACTGCCATACCGCATAACTCAGATATCTGCGCTTGTACGGGAAGTGGTATCATAGTAAATTTACCATGACCGTCATTACGCAGGTATACCGATTGCAAGGTATTGGCTTTAAGCCTGAGTGCACCTTTTCTCATTTCAGGAGTGATCACTTCGTCCATGGTAGCAGTAGCAAATGACTTGTAATTCTGGAATTTAACACGCATCCCAATCATTTGCTTAATGATATCATCCCGCGTTTGAACAGGGTATTCCTGCATTTTACCTTTCTGATCCTTCAGGAAGACAGAAGGAAAAGCGTCATAACTGCCGTTATTGTCAAAATCTTTAGCTGTTATATAGGTCGGGTATTCATCGCTGGCTTTAAAGAAAGTGTTTAAGCCAGTGTTACCTATTATATAGTCGATATCGCCGTCGTGATCAAAGTCACCAGCGACGATGGTATTCCACCATCCCAATTTATTAGCGATACCTGTTGCGGCATTTACATTTTTAAATACACCATGATCGTTCTTCAAGAAAGTAACTGGCATCCATTCGCCCGCCAACACCAGATCCGGCCAGCCGTCGTTATCAAAATCGGTAAATATCGCATCGCAAACCAAGCCAATATTTTTCAGGTCTTTTGCAACCGAAGCTGTTACGTCTGTAAATTTAACATGCCCGTCTTTGGTATCGTTA
>JBQCEA010000584.1:0-4085 GCA_051960695.1 Mucilaginibacter sp.
ATAATGAAATCTATCGAAGCAGTTTCTACATGGCCTTCAATAGAAACCGGGTGAACAAAGCCCTGCTTGCCTTCAGTCTGCTCGGGTGATAAGTTGTGTGGCAGCGCAGCTATAATTTCCCCGGCTATTTTAATGGCATTTTGCATTTTTCCTTTTGCAAAGCCCGGATGAGCACTTACACCATTGATCACAATTTTCGCCCCATCGGCCGAAAAGGTTTCATTCTCCATATTTCCGGCGCTTTCGCCGTCCATGGTATAACCTGCATAAGCGCCCAGCTTTTCAATATCCACTTTGTCAACTCCCCGCCCTATTTCCTCATCCGGGGTGAATAGTATTCTTATTTTTCCGTGCTTTATCTCAGGATGGTTCATTAACTGGTAGCAGGCGTCCATTATCTCAGCTATGCCGGCCTTGTTATCCGCGCCAAGCAATGTTGTTCCGCTTGCGGTAATAATATCATTGCCTATTTGATTCTTCAGGTCCGGATGCTCATTCATACGAATAACCTGCGACTGATCATCAGGCAATATAATGTCGAGTCCTTGATAATTTTTGTGTATGATAGGCTCTACATTTTCGCCGCTGCAATCGGGGGCTGTATCCATGTGCGAGCAAAAGCAAATTACTGGAATATCCTTTTTTTCGCTGTTTGAGGGCACAGTGGCGTATACATAACCATGCTCATCAAGGTGCGCATCTTGTAACCCTATATCAATTAATTCGTTTACAAGTAATCTGCCGAGATTTTTTTGTTTTTCGGTTGAAGGACAGGCAGGTGAATTGGGATCGGATTGGGTATCGATGGTTACATAGCGCATAAAGCGCTCAGTAACAGTAAATTTCAGTAAGGAATTTAAATCCATATACAATAACGGTTATTTTGAGGGAAATTATATTTTTGGAGAAGTATAATTGAGTCCTGATTAAAAAGATTTGTACAAATATTGATTAAAATTACGCATTGAAGAAACTTGTTTTACTTTTAGTTTTTGCTTTTTCTGTACTATCTGTCAGCGCTCAGATGGGTTATAACTATAAGCAGTTCGGCATCGGGCTTGATGTGAGTTATGAACGCGGTTATACTAACCTGGCGCACCAGGACGAGCACTTTTCCGAGAATATCAACTTCGTTTATAACTATAGCCCTTATATACCGGTAGTAGCCGAGCTGCAATTCGGCACATTGTCCGGCGGCGGCCTTTCACCCAAGGTTGATGTGTCTGGACGTAAGTATACTAATACGTATGAAGCATTTCTTCTGCACGCCGATTTTCAATTAGGCGAAGTGATCGACTACTCAGAAAGCAGTGTTCTCAGTGTTATAAAGAATTTCTATTTCGGTACTGGTGGCGGCATCGTATTCAACAATAACGTTGTTCAGCGGTATAGTATTTATGCGCCGGCACCGCCAGACCCGCAGGCATATAAATTTCCGGGCTCAGACAATAGCATAAATCTTACCATCCCGTTAAGGTTTGGTTACGAGTTTAAACTATATAATGATTTTGAGGAGCCCTATATGGCCATTGATGTCGGCTATGTGCATAACCTGGTTTTTGGCGAAGGCTTGGATGGATATGATGACCCTTCAAGCAAGTTTAAAAATAACGCCACTAACCAATACCGGCAGATAGTAATAGGCATTAAATTTAACTTTGGTAATATAACATCTTATAACAAGCTCATCAGGCGTTTCTAAGACGTTGAATATAGAAGAGATACGCGATTATTGCCTTGCTAAGCCCGGCGTAACAGACGGCCTTCCATTTGGTGAGGACACACTGGTATTTAAAGTCGGTGAGAAGCTTTTTTTGCTCACAAGTATCTCGTCGGGCAATCAATTTAATGTCAAATGTGATCCGGAAAGGGCTGTTGAACTGCGTGAGCGTTACTCAGAAGTACAGCCTGGTTATCACATGAATAAAAAGCACTGGAATACAGTGTATACTGATGGAAGCCTGACCCGGAAACAGCTTTGTGATATGATCGATCATTCTTACGGCCTGGTACTGAAAAGTCTGCCTAAAAAATTGCAGGATGAGATCGCATCTCTTGAGTAACAAATGTGATTAACATATGCGTTAATCGCAAAGCGCCGCTATATTTGTTAAAACTGATTTACTGATGAACCGATGCCTTTTGCTACTCGCAGCTTGTCTTCTTTTTATCCAGGCTAAAGCCCAGCTTACGCCTTTTGAAAAAAGCAACGATAAGAATTACACGGCCACTTATTCCGAGATCATCAACTATTATCATAAACTGGTGCCACAATACAGTCAGATGAGGCTATTCAATTATGGCACTACCGACGTTGGTAAGCCTTTAACACTGGTAGTGTTATCGAGAGATAAAGTTTTCGATCCGGTACTGATAAAGAAACAGAATAAGCGCGTTCTGCTCATCAATAATGGTATTCACCCCGGTGAACCCGAAGGGATCGATGCCAGCATGATGCTTGTGCGCGACCTGCTTAAACAGAATAAATTGCCTAAGGACGTAGTATTATGCTTTATCGCAGTTTATAATATCGATGGCTGTTTAAACCGGGGTGTATCGCGTATTAACCAGAACGGGCCGCGGGCATATGGCTTCCGCGGAAACTATAGAAATCTTGACCTTAACCGCGATTTTATAAAAGCCGATAGTCGGAATGCATTAGCTTTTGAAAAGATACTGAATACCTGGCAGCCGGAAGTTTTCCTGGATAATCATACCAGTGATGGTGCAGATTATCGGTATGTAATGACTTTAATTGAAACTCAAAAAGATAAACAAAACCCGATACTGGCTGAATATACATCCAAGACCCTTTCGCCTGAATTGTATAGGCGTATGGCCAAAAGTGGTTATGAAATGACACCTTATGTGGAGGAAAGGAAAGCTACGCCCGATTCAGGCATTGTAAGCTATCTGGAAACTCCCCGCTATGCTACGGGCTATACAGCGCAGCACAATATCATCAGTTATATTACCGAAACGCACATGCTGAAGTCTTTCGATAAGCGCGTTTATGCCACTTATGATTTTATGCAGCATTTGATAGAGATATGCGAACGGGACGCTAAGCTGATCGGTGAACTCAAACATAAAGCTGATGAGCAGGTGAAAAATCAAACCAGGTTCGCCCTTAACTGGCAGGTAGATTGGGATCACTATGATACGCTGGTATTTAAGGGCTATACAGCAGGATATAAAACCAGTGAGGTAAGTGGGCTTCCTCGTTTATATTATGATGAAACCAAACCCTACACTAAAACCATCAAATACTTTGATAATTATAAGCCGACCATATTTGCCGATAAACCTGTGGCATATGTTATTCCTCAGGCATGGCAAAAGGTGATCGAACTATTTAAGCTGAACAATATAGCTATGCGCCGTTTGGCCCACGACACTACGCTTGATCTGCAGATGTACTATGTTGGTGATTACAAAACGCCTTCAAGACCATATGAAGGCCATTATTTGCACAGTAATGTAAAGCTGAACCCGGTAGATATGAAAGTGAAGTTTTATGCAGGTGATTATGTGGTTTATACCAACCAGGCGCTTAACCGTTACATCGTTGAAACACTGGAGCCGCAGGGAGTGGATTCATTCTTTGCCTGGAATTTCTTCGACTCTGTTTTAGGTGAAAAAGAAGGCTATTCCGATTATGTATTTGAAGACGTTGCCGCTGATCTGTTAAAGAAAGACCCTGACCTGCGCAAAAAACTGGATGATGCCAAAGCAAAAGACCCTGAAATAGCCAATAGTGCCCGCGCCCAATTAAACTTTGTATATCACAATTCACCATATTTCGAAAAAACCTACCTTAGATATCCGATAGGCCGATTATTAGCCGAAACCAAGCTCGATCTTCAATAATGGAACAATATTTAACCCAGGCACCGGTTGCCTGCGCACTTTTTGCTATTACTATTCTGATCAGTCTTATTGCTTTTTATAATCAAAAGCTATACGACAAGTTTATACTTCATCCTTACAATATTTCGCGCGGACAATATATCTACACTATTATTACAAGCGGGTTTATACATGTTGATTGGATGCACCTGTTTTTCAACATGCTTACCTTTTAC
>JBQCEA010000585.1:0-8456 GCA_051960695.1 Mucilaginibacter sp.
ATAATGAAATAGTGATCTGTGAATTGATCAATTCTTCCAGGTCGGCAGCAGGAATAATGCGCGTCTTATTGTTTTTTATGGATAAGGACATCATCACCGGATTTATCCAATTGCAGTCTGCCTTTGAATAAATGCCCTTTTTCCATCTTTAGGAAATCCTTGAGCACCTTAACCCGGACTTTGTGGCACACCCATACCTCATCCTGGTCAAATACCATCAACCGTAAGCCTCCCATGTATGATTCGATACCAAGAGATAACTGATCGTCGAGTTTCAAATTACTCATAATCAAATATAAACAAAAAGACCCGCCGATTGGCAGGTCTTTTCAATATTATGCGTTGTTCGTGTCGCTACGGACAACAATTACTTTACAGCTTCAACGATAGCTTTGAAAGCATCCGGATTGTTCATAGCTAAGTCAGCTAAAACCTTACGGTTCAAACCGATTTCTTTAGCAGCCAGCTTACCCATTAATTGTGAGTAAGAAATTCCGTGCTGACGTGCACCTGCGTTGATACGCTGGATCCATAAAGCCCTGAATTCTCTTTTCTTGGTCTTACGGTCGCGGTAAGCATATTGTAAACCTTTTTCTACTGTGTTTTTTGCAACGGTATAAACCTTGCTGCGTGAACCATAATAACCTTTGGCGAGGTTCATCACCTTTTTCCTGCGTCTTCTCGACGCTACTGCGTTAACTGAACGTGGCATTTTTTTGTCTTTTTGGTAGTGAGTGCCAGCCTAAAGCTGATCTTGTAAACTCCAATACCTGGTTAAAAATTTGTTAATTACTTTCCGATAGCAAGCATACGTTTTACGTTGCCTGTATCAGCGTCAGATACTAAGCTGACATGGGTAAGATTACGCTTGCGTTTTGTCGACTTCTTGGTTAAGATGTGACTTTTGAATGCGTTCTTCCTTGCAATTTTACCGGTTCCAGTAAGCTTAAAGCGCTTTTTGGCACTGGAATTGGTTTTCATTTTTGGCATAACTCTCTATTTGTTTTGTTTTAGTATTCGACGTTTCTCAACGTTTTATCTTTATTTCGGATTTCGAATGTTCAATTTCGAATTGAATTAACTTATTTTTTTATTCCTTTAGGTGCAACGGTTAAAAACATCCGTTTACCTTCCAGTTTTGGTAATTGCTCAACCTTACCATGTTCTTCCAAAGCCTGTGCAAAACGGAGCAGTAATATCTCGCCCTGTTCTTTATAGACTATTGCACGGCCTTTGAAATGTACATAAGCCCTTACCTTTTCGCCTGCATCAAGGAATTTGATGGCATGTTTCAGTTTGAATTCGAAATCATGGTCATCAGTATTCGGCCCGAAACGGATCTCCTTGATAACAGTTTGCTTGGCGTTATTCTTAATTTCCTTCAGCTTCTTCTTCTGTTCGTAAATAAACTTGTTATAGTCAATTACTTTACAAACAGGCGGATTAGCACTCGGCGAAATTTCAACAAGGTCCAGCTCCTGCTCTTCAGCTATGGCCAGGGCTTGTTTCAATGGATAAACGCCCGCCTCCACATTATCTCCAACAAGGCGAACCTCCTGAGCTCTGATGAATTGATTAATATTATGTTCGGCTTCCTTTTTCTTAAAAGGCGGCCTTGGACCTCTGTTAAAATTCGGTTTGTTTAATGCCAAGTTATACGGTTATTTCTTTTATTATTTGTTGTTTAAACTCTTCTATTGTCATGCTTCCCAAATCGCCCTGACCGTGTTTACGAACTGAAACCAAACCCTCGTTCGCTTCTTTCTCACCAACAATTAGCATGTATGGGATTTTCTTGACCTCAGCATCGCGTATTTTGCGACCTATTTTTTCATCTCTGAAATCAATTAGCCCGCAAATATCGGAATCTTTTAATATATCAGAAAGTTTTTTTGCATAATCTTCATATTTTTCAGATATGGGCAGGATGATGAATTGTTCAGGCGATAACCACAACGGAAAATTACCTGCACAATGCTCTATCAGCACAGCAACAAACCTTTCTAATGAGCCGAACGGCGCCCTATGGATCATCACCGGGCGGTGTTTCTGATTATCGCTGCCAGTATATTCCAGTTCGAAGCGCTCAGGCAAGTTATAATCTACCTGTATAGTGCCCAACTGCCATTTACGGCCAAGGGCGTCCTTAACCATAAAATCAAGCTTTGGCCCATAGAATGCAGCTTCACCTAACTCCACTACCGTTTTTAAGCCTTTTTCGTCAGCGGCCTCAATAATAGCTCTTTCCGCTAAAGCCCAGTTCTCATCAGTACCGATATATTTTCCTTTATTTTCAGGATCGCGAAGTGAAATCTGTGCGGTATAGTCTTCAAAACCCAAAGCATTGAATACATATAGCACCAGGTCGATCACTTTCTTAAACTCCTCCTTCACCTGGTCGGGACGACAGAAAAGGTGCGCATCATCTTGTGTAAAGCCACGAACACGTGTCAGACCATGTAATTCACCACTTTGCTCATAACGATAAACCGTTCCAAATTCGGCATAACGAACCGGAAGATCTTTATACGAACGTGGTTTGGTTTTATACATTTCGCAATGGTGCGGACAGTTCATCGGTTTCAGGAAGAACTCCTCGCCTTCTTTTGGCGTTTGTATTGGCTGGAAACTGTCTTTGCCGTATTTCTCATAGTGACCAGAAGTCACATACAAATTCTTATGCCCGATATGCGGCGAAATTACCTGCTCGTAGCCAGCCTTAACTTGCGCAGTTTGCATAAAGCGCACCAGGCGTTCGCGTAAAGCAGTACCTTTTGGTAACCATAAAGGCAATCCCATACCTACTTTCTCAGAGAAAGCAAACAATTCAAGTTCCTTACCCAATTTACGGTGGTCGCGCTTTTTAGCTTCTTCGATCATATGCAGATAGTCGGTCAGCTCGCTTTGCTTAGGGAAAGTAACCGCGTAAATACGGGTAAGCTGCTTGCGTGTTTCATCACCGCGCCAGTAAGCGCCGGCAACGTTCATCAGTTTTACCGCTTTTACAAAGCCGGTGTTAGGGATATGCGGCCCACGGCATAAGTCGGTAAAATTGCCCTGGGTATAGAAAGTGATAGAACCATCAGCCAAATCTTTGATCAGGTCCAGCTTGTATTCATCACCTTTTTCAGTAAAATATTCAATAGCTTCAGCCTTGCTAACCGGCTTACGAATATACTCTTCACGGGTTTTAGCCAGCTCGATCATTTTATCTTCGATCTGCTTAAAATTATCGGAAGAAAATTCCTGGTTGCCAAAATCTACATCGTAATAAAAACCTGTTTCAATAGCCGGACCTATACCGAATTTGGTTCCCGGATACAAAGCTTCTAAAGCTTCGGCCATTAAGTGAGCTGATGAGTGCCAAAAAGTAGCCTTACCATTAGCGTCGTTCCAGGTCAATAATTTTACCGTGGAATCATGCTCGATCGGCCTGCTGGCATCCCAAACCTGTCCGTTTACTTCGGCCGCTAATACGTTTCGTGCTAAACCTTCGGAGATAGACATAGCGATCTGCATGGAAGTGGTTCCCCTGTCATACTGACGAACGGAACCGTCTGGGAGTGTAATGTTAATCATCTACAACTATGATTTAATTATTCAAAAAAATATTCATTCGGTCAGCTACCAAGTGACCTTTAACTCAATGCCGCGAACTTAAGAATAATTGTTTGAATTTCCGATAGAGAAACCCAGCCTGTTGTAGTTAACTAATTATACAATTTATTGATTACAATGCCCTGATATAGTCAAGGAACAGATAAAGGGCCTTTTTCTTATCTTCAGTAAGTTCAAAATCGAGCTTATGCATCAGGTAATCTTCCAGGTCAAAATCTTTATGCTGAGGCAATGACTTCAATAGTTCATAACGATGATCAAGGCCATATTTCATGGAATCATTAAACTCGTCTATAAACTCCTGCGAAATGGGCTTATTAGCTATCCATGCTGCAAATACAAATGGCAGCCCGGTAAATTTTTGCCATTCTTCCGATAGGTCGTAAACGAATTGGTATTTTTCTTTCTTACCAAATGTGCGGTCGCCTATTTGTACAAAGGCAGTATGCGGATCGGTTGAAGCAGCATAATCTTCAGCGCCAGTAACCAATTCGGGTGTTACTTTCCAAAAGTTTTTCAGTAACACTTTGGCGAGGTTATTTGATGAGCGCGACTGAGGATCGAGTTGAACGGTTTTCACGTCTTTGATATCGCAATTGCTGAATACAAATACAGAATTTACTGCACCTACAGCTCCAATGCAATAGTCAGATACAATATGCCATTCGGGCAGGCTTAAAGCTGCTGCAACGGGAATCAGGCCTACATCTACTTTATCATCGATCAGCTTTTGGGCACAATCTGACGGTATGTCCAGGCTTATATCTATTTTACTGATTATCGGGGTATTTTGTATACCGTAAAGGAACGGCTTGGTATTAGTATAGCTTACTGCTGATATTCTTATCTCTTTCACAAAAATGGTAGTATAATTATTTAAGATGTTGTGCGTTATTAAAATCGGCGATCTCGTATTTAGAGCCGTCCCAGGTAACTTTATACAGTACCAGGTTTTGGTGAGGGAAGCTTTCCATTTCGGTTAGTGGCTTATTAAGCAACACGCACATAAACAGGCGCATAGCACGCCCATGCATACATATCAGCACATTCTTTTCGTCAGGATGGCTCATAATGGTTTGTAATGCTTCCAGCTGCCTTGCTTTTACTTCGTTCGGGCTTTCGCCTCCTTCAAATTTACTGTCGAGCTTACCGGCAAGCCAGTCACGGATCAATTTCAGAAATGCTGCTTTATTTTCAGGAGTACTTGGTTGGCCCTCTAAAACACCCCAGGCCAATTCGTCAAGGCCTGAAAGCTTTTCATAAGGCAAACCTAAGTCAATAAATTGCTGGATACTTTGCTGGGTACGTTTCAGTTTGGAGATGTATATCTTATCGAACGGAACATTTTTATAGGCTTCAAAAAACTGCCCGGCCTGTTTACGTCCTTCGTCATTAAGGTCGGTATCCCTTCCCCTGCCCTGTACTATGCCTAATCTGTTAAGTTCGGTTTGACCGTGACGGACAATGTATAAAGTTTTTAATATCATTACTGCCTAATTGATCACTGGCAGTTTATAAAACTGCGGTTTTACTTCTTCGGGGAATTCATAATTGGTATAATCCATAACCACATTATATAAAGTGTCACGTTCGATAGGTTGCCTGCCAACTTGTTTGATCAACTCAACCAGTTGTTTAGTGCTCATACCGGGATGCTGTTCCTCAGCCCCTGCCATGGAGTAGATCTTAGTGGTATCATCTAACGTACCGTCAATATCGTCCACCCCAAAGTTCAGTGACATCTGCGCCGTGTTACGGCTTATCATTGCCCAATAAGCTTTGATATGATCGAAGTTATCTAAATAGATGCGTGCTATAGCATAATTCCGTAAGTCTTCTATCACTGTCGACTCTGTTACATGCGACATCTGGTTATCCTTATTGCGGAATTTAAGCGGAATAAAGGTTTGGAATCCGCCTGTTTTATCCTGCAATTGGCGCAAGCGGTCCATGTGATCTACACGATGCCAGTATTTTTCAATATGACCGTAAAGCATGGTAGCATTTGAGCGCATACCCAGTTTATGCCATTCTTCATGTATCTGCAGCCATTGATCAGCAGTACATTTATCCTTACATATCTGGTCACGTATCTCTTCGTGGAATATTTCGGCCCCGCCGCCCGGTATCGATTCTAGACCTGCATCCTTCATCATCTTCATCCCGGTAGCATAATCAATTTTGGCCTTTTTAAATATATAATGATACTCAACCGGCGTCAACGCCTTTACATGCAGTTCAGGGCGATGTGCCTTTATCTTGCTGAAGAGTTCGGTATAAAATGGCACGTCGTACTGTGGCAGCACACCACCTACAATATGAACTTCCGTTACCGGCTCATCATCATATTTTTTGATCATGTTCAGCATATCGTCCATGGTATATTCCCACCCTTCTGTACGCTGTTTGATCAGCCTTGAATAAGAGCAAAATTTACAATCGTAAACACAGAGGTTTGTTGGCTCGATGTGAAAGTTGCGGTTAAAATAAGTTTTATCGCCGTGTTTCTTTTCGCGGATATAATTAGCCAATACACCTACAAAGCTTAGTTCCCCTTTTTCATAAAGCAAAACACCCTCATCAAAAGTGATACGCTCGTTATTCAGAACTTTTTGTGCAATGTGCTTAAGATCAGCAGAGAGATCAGGATCCTGAATGAGTATTTGTAATTTATTCCCGGCTTCCATCAGATAAACTTTCCAGCAAAAATAGGAAATGTTACTGTAATGCGTGTGTAAACATTAATTTACGTTTATAAATCCTACTGCGCAGTTACGGAAGTAATATAAATACCAGTGAAACAATTATCCTGGCAACCGTTAGGATAATATCCGCAAACAGAGATAAGCCCATTATTTTTGGTGTCGAGATAGAGTGTATTTTTTTCAGGGTCGACATTTAGCCAAACACTTTTTGCTTTGCTATAAATATAATCTAACGTCATAGGAGGGCCTGCTTCGGCATGTGTATTTAAAGTAGCGCCTGCTTCATGCCACTGTACCGTTGTATCGCTCCTGGCCTGTAAATTTGGCGGATCGCCTATATAAGTTATGGAAAAGAAATCTCTCGATACCACCACACCATTTTGCACTTTGGTGTTAATAAGGGTATGAAATTGTGGTTCTGAGTAATCTGAACGCAGTACAAATACATATGAGTTATTATACTTTTGCTTAAAATCAAGCCAGGAATTATAGCTAGCATTATATTTTGTTAGGATAGTGTCAGGTAAAGTGAAATTAGTTTTTGAAGAATCATTAACAGCGGCATTCTGCTTTTTAACAGTATCATGAGACACATCCTTTTTGCAGGAGGCAAGTAAAGAAATAACCACGACAAGTGTTAAAAGGAAATTCCGCATCTGTGAGGTTTATACTTTTGTAAGATAAATTTAATAAAAATTCAGAATTTGCGCAGGCAATCTTAGTTATTTTGAGCAAACGAATATTAATATGCATATCGAGACCATAGCCATACATGCGGGTAACCATACCGACGACGCTTCACATGCCGTAATACAACCCATCGTACTTTCAACCACATTTGTGAGGGATGCTGATGGCAGCTTTCCGAAAGGCTATATCTATAGCCGCTCAAGCAATCCCAACAGGAACCTACTGGAAAATGTATTGGCTAAGCTGGAAAACGGTGTTGATGCAGCGGCATTTTCGTCCGGTAATGCAGCAGGGATGAGTGTTTTTCAATCTATGTCGCCCGGAACACATATTATCTGTCCGGATGATATGTACCATGGGCTGCGGAATCAGCTTAAAAACCTATTTGCAGGCATTTTAGAGTTCGATTTTATTGATGTGAATAATGAAGATGTGCTACAAAGCCATATAAAGCCGAACACTGGGTTAATCTGGCTCGAAACACCATCTAATCCGCTGTTAAAGGTAACAGATATTAAAAAAGTAGTGGCGATAGCTAAAAAGCAAAACATTAAAGTAGCTGTTGATAATACTTTTGCTACACCTATCTGTCAGCAGCCATTGGCCTTAGGTGCCGACCTTGTTATGCATTCGTCAACCAAATATTTTAGCGGCCACAGCGATCTGATGGGCGGTGCTCTGATCACTCCTGAGAAAAATGAGTGGTGGGTAAAGATCCGCCAGATACAGGAAATGGGCGGCGCTATCCCCTCACCTATGGACTGCTATTTTTTAGCCAGAAGTATTAAGACACTTCCATACCGGGTTCGTGGACATGTGCATAATGCACAGCTATTGGCTGAATATCTTGAAAAGCACCTGAAAGTAGAATCGGTGATGTATCCCGGTTTGCCAAATCACCCGCAGTACGAGATAGCTAAAAACCAAATGCAATATTTTGGAGGGATGCTATCGTTCTGCGTTAAGGGTGGATCTGATGAAGCCGGGAAAGTGGTTAACAAGCTTAGGATATTTACGCAGGCCACCAGCCTGGGTGGTGTTGAAACACTGATCGAACATCGTGCATCTGTAGAAGGCCCTGATACTAAAACGCCACATAACCTGTTACGCGTGTCGGTAGGCCTCGAACATATCGATGATCTGATTGCGGATCTTGAACAAGCGCTTGCTGGTTAATAGTTCGTGGTTCATAGAATGATCTGAACCATGAACATTAGCAATGAACTAATTTCTAGCATAGGACATGGGATCTTTGCCCAATGCTCTCCTCAATATACCTATCTGGCCAATATGGTATGACTGGTGGTCATTAATGAACGCCCACAGCCCGGCAAGTGTGTTATCAAACGGCGCTATAGGGTGCCTTGCATCCACAGTTTTATCGAGAACTTCGTCAGGCAAGTTTTCAAGGCCTTTGCGTATAACTTCGGTATCGGCGTTCCA
>JBQCEA010000586.1:0-6718 GCA_051960695.1 Mucilaginibacter sp.
AACCGGTACAAAAAACTTATTACCACGGTGGCATTTACGAGCGCCGTCTCGATTCCATTCAGAAAGAGGTTCCTCTCGTTTATAATGAGTATGTACAGAGTTATATCGATCTTTATTTATCTCAGCGCGATGATATTAGTCGTGTAGCCGGGCTAACCAAATACTATTTCCCCATTTACGAAAAGGCATTCCAGGAAGCGGGCATCCCTGATGAGCTCAAATATCTTTCGATTGTAGAATCAAAGCTTGATCCTTATGCCGTGTCACGGGTAGGAGCTACCGGTCCGTGGCAGTTTATGTCAAATGCCGCTCAGGCCTATGGCCTCGTTATGGACGATTATATAGATGAGCGCCGTGACCCAATACAGTCCAGCAATGCTGCTGCTGCATATTTGAAAGACGCTTATGAACAATTTGGCGACTGGCTGCTGGCTATAGCTTCATATAACTGCGGTAAGAGCGAGGTAATGGGAGCAATAGAAAAAGCCGGATCAAACGATTTTTGGGCGATTCGCAAGTATTTGCCTGCTGAAACGCGCGGATATGTGCCTGCATACATAGCCATGACCTATGTGATGAACTATTACAAAAGGTATCACATCATGCCTCAACCATGCTCAATGGCATTAAAAACGGATACAGTATTGGTTGATAAAGTAGTTTCGCTGTACAGTGTATCGAAGGTTTTGAATATTAGTCTTTCACAGCTCACCGCGCTTAATCCTTCTTATAAACGATTGATCGTGAACGGAAGCACCGCATCGCCTAAAAGACTGGTGATCCCGCAATCGTTAAAAGATAAATATTCAGCATTGTATAAAATGCTTAACAGTGACATTTCTTATCAGATGGTTCCCGGTGTTGACAGTCCTGAAGAAGCTATTAGAAAAGAAACCGTCCCGGTGCATCACCGGATCAGAAGATTTGAAACATTTGCCTCATCATTATCATACGTGAAAATAAATAAAGGATAATACTTTAATTAAACATTTAAGGCCCGGTTCAGACAGGAAAAGAACCGGGCTTTTTTATTTTATCAGTCCGAAAGAATTGTAATTTTGGATAATTCGATAATTAACCATGAATAAACCAAACCGAAAGCAGGATGCCCTTGACTATCATGCCAATGGCAGACCCGGCAAAATAGAGGTAGTTCCTACAAAATCTACAAATTCGCAGCGCGACCTTACCCTGGCTTATTCGCCGGGCGTTGCTGAACCTTGTTTAAGAATAGCTGACAATAGTGAAGATGTATATAAATATACGGCCAAAAGCAACCTGGTGGGTGTTATTACCAATGGTACCGCCGTATTGGGATTAGGTAATATAGGCCCCGAGGCCAGCAAGCCCGTAATGGAAGGCAAAGGCTTGCTTTTTAAGATATATGCCGATATTGACGTATTTGACCTTGAGGTAAATGCCCAATCGGTTGATGAATTTGTAGCCATCGTAAAATCCCTTGAGCCCACTTTCGGGGGAATTAATCTTGAAGATATATCAGCACCAAGCTGTTTTGAGATAGAACGCCGGTTAAAAGCGGAAATGAATATTCCCGTGATGCACGACGATCAGCATGGTACAGCGATTATTTCGGGGGCAGCATTGATAAACGCCTGCCAGATACAAGGCAAAAAGCTCGATAAGATAAAGATGGTGGTTAACGGGGCCGGAGCGGCCGCTGTGTCTTGTTCAAAAATATATCTGTCGCTGGGGGTTAAAAAAGAGAACCTCGTGATGTTTGACATCAACGGGCTAATAACACCTGAACGTACCGACCTTGATGAGATAAGAATGTTCTTTGCAACAGACCGGAACGATGTTCAAAGTCTTTCGGACGCAATGAAGGATGCCGACGTTTTTATTGGCCTTTCGGCAGGTCATGTGGTTTCGCCTGACATGCTGAAAAAAATGGCTAAGAACCCGATAGTGTTTGCGATGGCCAATCCCGTGCCGGAGATAGATTATGACGTTGCTGTTAAAGCGCGTAAAGACATATTAATGGCCACCGGCCGGGCTGATTTTCCGAACCAGGTAAACAACGTGCTTGGTTTCCCTTACATTTTCAGGGGGGCGCTGGATGTACGTGCAACAGCTATTAATGAAGAAATGAAGCTGGCGGCTGTCAGGGCAATTGCCGAACTGGCTAAAAAGCCTGTTCCCGAAGAAGTAAACCTTGCCTATAATACCCAGAACCTGAAATTCGGTAAGGATTACATCATCCCAAAGCCGATGGACCAGCGATTGATAACCGAAGTATCATCGGCGGTAGCTAAAGCAGCTATAGATTCAGGAGTTGCGCGTAAGACCATTATGGACTGGGATGCTTATCGCGAAAACCTACGTTTAAGGGTTGGGTCGGATGACCGTTTGCTGCGTAATATTGCTAATAAAGCAAAGCAAAATCCTAAACGGGTTGTATTTGCCGAGGCCGATAATTATAAGATACTAAAGGCTGCGCAAATTGTACGGGAAGAGGGTATTGCGACACCAATTCTGCTGGGTAATGTATCGAAAATAAAGAATATCATTAAACACAGTGATCTTGAGTTGGATGACATTGAGATCATTGACCCGCGTATTGATGCAGTACGATTGAGTGAATATGCCGACTACCTTTATGCCAAACGGCAGCGCCGCGGTATTACGCTTTCTGAGGCACGTAAATTAATGAACCAGCGTAATTATTACGGAGCATGTATGGTTCAGTTTGGTCACGCTGATGCTTTGATCTCGGGCTTAACCAAAGACTATGTAAGTACTGTTAAACCCTCATTACAAATAATCGGCACGGCAGAAGGCGTTAACCGTGTGGCCGGTATGTACATGATGCTGACCAGGAAAGGGCCGGTATTTATTGGGGATGCTACCGTAAATGTAGATCCCACAATACAGGAACTGGTGGATATTACCGCACTGATAGACCACTCGGTAAAGCAATTCAATATTAAACCGCGCATTGCTGTGCTGTCATATTCCAACTTTGGTTCAAATGATGGCGATATTCCGTTGAAAACCAGGGAAACAGTTCGTATTTTGCACGAAAAATACCCGGATATGATAGTAGATGGCGATATGCAGGCCAACTTTGCACTAAACCCAACCTTGCTTGCTGATAATTTCCCTTTCTCAACCTTAAATGGTGCACCGGCAAACACATTGGTTTTCCCTAACCTGGAATCGGGCAATATAGCCTATAAGTTATTGCAGGAAATAGGTGATGCTGAGGCAGTTGGCCCGATATTGCTTGGCCTGAAAAAATCGGTTCATATTTTGCAGTTGGGCAGTTCTGTCCGGGAGATCGTGAACATGGTAACAATTGCAGTGGTAGATGCGCAAGAAAAGGCCCAAAATGAAACCCAGAGCGCGATTTCACGTACACGGAAGTAACAGTTGAAAGTAGATTATGTACGCATATATTGATGGTAAACTGGCTTACAAAAGCCCATCGTACGTGGTGATTGAAACAGGAGGTGTGGGGTATCACATCAATATATCACTCAGCACTTATTCCAAACTCGGCGAGCACGAACGCTGTAAGCTGTATACCTGGCTGCATGTAAAGGAAGATGCACATACCTTGTATGGCTTTGCGGAAGAAGGTGAGCGCCGGCTTTTCCTGCACCTGATATCGGTTTCGGGCATTGGCCCCAACACCGGTCGAATGATCCTTTCGTCTATAACCCCTGAAGAAATACAAGCGGCTATTGTAAAAGGTGACGTTTCTCAAATTCAGCGTATTAAAGGCATTGGCCCAAAATCGGCCCAGCGCCTGATACTTGAATTGCAGGATAAACTTAAAAAAGAGGGTCCTGATACGCTTATCGCTATGCCTAAGAACAATACGGTTAAAGACGAAGCATTATCAGCTTTGGTCATGCTCGGTTTTGCACGCAATGCCGTTGAGAAGGTACTTGAGCGGGAGTTAAGTAATAACGACAGTAATTTAACTGTTGAACAACTAATTAAATTCGCACTAAAAAACTTATAATTACCTTAGATATTACCCTTGACTCTTGACCCGGACTTTTACGCTTAAAGTTTTGATATGTGGATGCCTGATCTCCGTTTTATGCGGGTTAGGGAAGACTTTTGCACAACAGCCCGCGGCAAAGCGCGACTCGGTAACCATTAAGACGCCGTATACTGGCACCAAAACCCGGCAGCAGCAGGAAAGACAAGGTTATATATTGCCCGATCCGCCAAATCTGGTGCGTACCATTGTTTACGATCCGGCAACCAACCAATATATTCTTTACGAAAAGGTCGGCGATTTTTTATATCGTCCGCCACAATATCTCACATTCGCTCAATATCTTGATCTGAGGGAAAAAGAGAAGGAGCGTATCTACTTTAAGCAGCTTTCTGATAATTACGCGTATCAATCGCAGCAGCAGGGATTTATACCAACCTTCCAGGTACGCAGCCATACTTTTGAGCAAATGTTTGGCAGCTCGGAGATCAATATCAGGCCGCAGGGTTCGGTTGAGATGATCATGGCCGGACAGATCAACAGTAACCAAAACCCGCTATTTAATACTCAGCAGCGCACACAATTCAATTTTAATTTTAACCAGCATATCCAATTAAATTTAACGGGTACAATAGGGGACAAGCTGAAAATTGCGACCAATTATAACAGCGATGCGCAATACCAGTTTGATAACCAGATAAAGCTTGATTATACGGGTAAACCGGATGAGATCATCCAAAAAATTGAGGCCGGTACAGTGAGTTTTCCACTAAATACCACGCTCATTACCGGGGTTCAATCCCTTTTCGGTGTTAAAACCAAGCTTAAATTTGGCAAGCTGAATGTGACCAGCGTTTTTTCGCAGCAGCGTTCACAATCCAAGACCATTACTATTACCAATGGCCAGCAACAAGGTAATTTTACGTTATCAGCGACGGATTACGAGGCAAACCGGCACTTTTTCCTGTCGCAATATTTCAGGGATAATTATAATAAGGCTCTTGCCAATATACCCATCATCAGTTCGAACATAACAATTACCAAAATTGAGGTATGGGTAACTAACAGGACCAACAGCACATCAGGTTCGCGCGATGTGCTTGCTTTTATGGACTTGGGCGAAAACAAGCCTTACAATAGAACCCTGATACAAGGCGGTGCTGGCTACAGTGGTTTACCGGCAGGTTTTTCGGGACCTGGGTTTACACAGCAATCAAACTCATTGTTAAAGAACCTGCCTGCAACGGTACGGCAAACCAACTCAAATGCAGTAGTATCCTATTTCCAGTCGACAGGTGCTACCGACAACTACGCCAAGCTGGTTTATGCGCATAAGCTGACCGAGAAAGATTTCGTGCTTCATCCGCAGCTGGGTTATATCTCACTAAACTACCCTTTGAATAACGATGAAGTGCTTGCAGTTGCCTATCAGTATACCGTAAACGGCCAGAGCTACCAGGTGGGTGAGTTCTCGACAGATGTGCCTGTAAACCCTAATACGCCGCAGGTTTTGTATGTGAAGTTGCTGAAAAATGCACTGACCAAAACCAATCTTCCGACTTGGAACCTGATGATGAAGAACATCTACTCATTAGGGGCCTTCCAGATCAGTCCGAACAACTTCAGGATGACCATATCCCGGCTGGATGAAACTTCTGGTATTGATAAACCGATAATGGCCGAAGGCTTGCATACAAAAGGCAAACTTTGGCTGCAGCTAACCGATCTGGACAATCTGAACGCCCAAAACAATAAGCAGCCCGATGGCTATTTTGATTATCTGGAAGGCATAACTATTGATTCGCAGAATGGGCGCATTATGTTCCCGGTGCTGGAACCCTTTGGTGCCGACCTGAAAAACAGGTTCGATCCGGGTGAACAAGACTTGATAAAAAGATATGTCTACCAGCCAATTTATGATTCGACCAAGACTATTGCACAACAGTTTTTTCCACAGCTGAACAGGTATACCATCAGGGGTACTTATACTTCTCAGGGTGGAGGTTTATACCAGCTTAATGCTACAAACATACCGCAAGGCTCAGTAGTGGTTACGGCAGGTGCTGTAAAATTATCAGAAGGAAGCGATTACACGGTTGACTATAACGCCGGTACCATCAGGATACTGAACCAGGCATTGCTTTCCTCAGGGCAGCCTATTAGCGTCAATATCGAGAACAATGAATTGTTCGGTGTTCAGCAAAAATCATTGTTCGGTACCCGGTTTGATTACCAGGTAAACGATAAATTGGCATTGGGTGGTACCATAATGCACCTGACTGAACAACCCATCACGCAAAACGAGGTAATCGGGCAAGAGTCTATCTCCAACACCATGTATGGTTTCGACGTTAACTACAATTCGCAGTCGAGATTTTTGACACGTTTGGTAGATAAACTGCCGTTTATAACAACCAAGGTACCATCATCTATTAGTTTCAGCGGTGAATTTGCGCAGCTACTGCCCGGCAATCCAAGCACACTGAATTTTGCAGGCTCGAAGAATGGAACAGCCTACCTTGACGATTTTGAGGCCAGCCAGTCCATAATTGACATTAAAAGTGCATCGGGTTGGCAAATATCGGGTACGCCACAGTTGTTTCCTGAGTCCCAGGCCTTTGATAACCTAAGCTATGGTTATAATAGGGCGCGCCTGGCATTTTATAACATCGACCCAATATTTTATAATGGTGGAACGGTTCCGGTTTCACGTACAGAGTTGTCAAAGCCTTATGTACGCGAGGTTTT
>JBQCEA010000587.1:0-4872 GCA_051960695.1 Mucilaginibacter sp.
TGTTATTAACTGATTTTGAGTATCTTAGCAATTCGGAAGAGGCATTTAAAAAGAAGATTGCGTTGCAGATAAAGCGGCTGAGAAGGCAAAATCAGGTGACTCAGGAAAAATTTTATAGCGAAACAAATATTAATATTGCCAGGCTCGAATCAGGCAAAGTTGACATCCGTTTAGACACTTTACGCAAGGTTTGCTACTATTTTGATGTATCATTATCAGGGTTTTTTCACGGAATTTATTAACTCCATCTATTTTAATAAACATACATCTGGCTGTAATTCCGTTATTTACTACAACTGTTGTATATAATTGCAAACAATATTTTATAAAATATGTCGAAAAATAGGACAAACTGGGCTGTTTTGGCGCTTATTTCGGGGTTTTCACTTTTCAGCGCCTGCCATTCAAAAGAAAATCATACGGTTTATGATCCCGTGTACAGCGATCTGGACACCACTGTACAGCCTGGTACAGATTTCTTTCAATATGCCAACGGAGGGTGGTTAAAGAAAAATCCGATACCCGCCGCATACTCGTCATGGGGTATAGGCAATGTTGTAGTTGAAGATATCCGCAACAGGCTTAAAAAGATCAACGAGGATGCCTTGCAGGCAAATGCATCAAAAGGAAGCAATACTCAAAAGATCGGCGATTTCTATTTCAGCGGGATGGATACAACCGATATCGAAAAGCAGGGAATATCTCCGCTCAAAGCTGAACTGGACAAAATTGACCGGGTAAAAGACATCAATAGCTTATTGAATGAGTTTGCCAGCCTTGATAATATCGGGGTAACAACGCCTCTGGGCGCTAGTGTACAGCAAGACGAAAAAAATAGCTCAAAGATGGTGCTGTACTTAACCCAATCGGGAATAGGATTACCTAACCGCGACTATTATTTCAACACCGATCAGCATAGTACAGATATCCGCAATGATTATCAGCAAAAGCATTTGCCTACGGTATTTAAGCTAACAGGAATTAACCCAACTGAAACAATTAAAGTTTATGCGCTGGAAAAGTTCCTGGCTGATAGCTCGCGCAAACTGGAAGATCTTCGCGATCCGTACAAGAACTATAATAAAATGCCCATTGCCGGTTTAAACAAACTGGCGCCTACCATAGATTGGAAGCCCCTGCTGGAAAAGATGGGGTATAAAAATGTTGATACTGTTATCGTTGGTCAGCCTGAATATTATAGGGCCGTTAATAAAGCACTCACTGCCTATGGCATTGACGTTTGGAAAGATTATCTGCGTAAAAACCTGGTAGCAGAGTTTAGTCAATATCTAAGTAAGCCTTTTGAAGATGAAAGCTTCCGCTTTTACGGAACCATTATCAGTGGTCGCAAAGAGCAGTTGCCACGATGGAAGCGCGTGCTTGATGCTGAAAATTCATTGATGGGTGAAGTGCTGGGACAACTTTTTGTAAAAGAATATTTCCCGGAAAAAACCAAAGAGCGCTATGTAAAACTGGTTGAGGCCATGCGCCAGAGCTTTAAAGAGCATATTGAAAAGCTGGACTGGATGAGTAATGCCACTAAACAAAAAGCCTACTATAAGTTATCTAAGGTAATGCCTAAAGTGGGTTACCCGGACAAATGGAAGGATTTTTCGTCACTTACTATAAGCCGGCAACCTTATGTGCTGAATATCATTAATGCTGAAATGTTTTGGCATCACTATTATGCGGATAAATTAGGTAAGCCGGTGGACCGGACAGAATGGGGTATTACACCGCAGACCTACAATGCTTATTACAACCCTTCAAACAATGAAATTGTGCTGCCTGCCGCTCAATTCATGATCCCGGGAGTAAAGGATGAAGATGTTGATGATGCAGTAGTATATGGTTATGCTGCGGCCTCAACCATCGGGCACGAAATGACTCACGGTTTTGATGATGAAGGCCGTCAGTTTGATGCGGATGGAAACCTGAAAGGCTGGTGGCTGCCTCAGGACTCGGTGAAATTTGCACAACGTGCACAAATGCTGGTAAATCAGTTTAACGGATATAGCATCTACGGACTGCATGTGAACGGAAAAGCTACGCTTGGTGAAAACATTGCCGACCTCGGCGGTATAGTCATTGGCCTGGACGCATTCAAAAAAACGGATCAATATAAAGAAGGAAAAAAGATCGATGGGCTTACTCCGTTGCAAAGATTTTTCCTGGGCTATTCATTAGGATGGCTTGATCAGGACCGTAAGGAGTCTTTATCAAGTCAGATATTAACCAACGAGCATGCGCCTGCCTTTATGCGTGTGAACGGACCATTTACAGATGTTCCTGAGTTTTATGAAGCCTTCCACATTAAAAAAGGCGACAAAATGTGGCTTGATCCGGCCAAAAGGGTGAAGATCTGGTAATGCCCTTGAATGAATAACGAATAATGAATGTTGAATAGCTAACATCGAAGTAAGCATTCCTTCATTATTCGATATTCAGTATTCGGTGTTCTACATTCTGGAGACACAAAGTATTGCGTCTCTGCTATATCTTTGAGCTATGCAAATCATCCATGCCCTGCACGACTGGTGGCACCACCAAACATGGCTTGAAATCAGCGGGGTTATTACCGGCTTACTTTGCGTATACCTGGCCGCTATAAACAATATCTGGAACTGGCCTTTTGCCATTATCAGTGTGGGTATCTATATCTTTATTTTCTTCAATAGTCACCTTTATGCTGACATGGGCCTGCAGGTATATTTTATGGCGATGAACATTTATGGCTGGTATTATTGGAGCCATAAACAGGCTACAGAAAAGAAAGCCCCAGTAATGAGGGTCACGCATAAAGAGGTTATATTTTCAGCCATCGCGATAGTAATTTTTACTTTCATCCTTGGATCAATACTGAAATATACACCGGCATCATATCCTTATCTTGATAGCTTTTGCACTGCATGTAGTTTAATAGCGCAGGTATTCCTCGCCCGCAAAGTGCTTGAAAACTGGCTGATCTGGATCTTTGTGGATATTGTATATGTTGGCGTATATATCTTCAAACACCTTGACCTGACAGCTGTAATGTATGCCATATATGTAGGTATAGCTTTATTGGGTTATCTCGATTGGCGAAAAGATTACAAAAAGCAACTCTCCTGATTTCGGATTTTCGATTTCGAATTTATTTTTATCTATTAGCAAATGCACAATTCCGACATTCCAAATCCGAAATCCGAAATCCCGAAGATCGCCATTGTTGGCCCTGAATCTACTGGCAAATCTACCATGTCGGCTTTTTTGGCTGAACATTACCGTACGGTTTGGGTTCCTGAATTTGCACGCGACTATTGTGCTGCGTTAACTGAACCGCCAACCTGGCAGGATGAGATCAATATGTTTTACGGTCAGTTAGCTCTGGAGGAAGAATATCTGCCGAAAGCCAATAAACTACTCATCTGTGATACTACCTTTATTACCGTAAAAATATGGAGCGATCAAACTTTTGGCAGTTCACCACAGGAAGTTTTGGATGAGTTGCCCAAACATCCTTATGATCTTTACCTGCTCCTCAGCATCGACCTGCCCTGGGAAGAAGACCCGCTACGCGATTTTCCCAACCTGCGCGAACATTTTATGGAAGTTTGGCACAAGGAACTAAAGGCGCTTAACGCCAATTATGTAGTTATTTCCGGCACGGGGCAAAACAGGTATGATAGTGCAATAGCTGCAATAGACAACTTTCTGAAGAAGTAGTCATCCCAACCCGAGTTCCTGTCTTCAAAATCCTAAATCAATACAAATTATTTATATTGATTTAACATTTGATGCAACGTTCAAAAATGCTGTGCGTCATATGGATTGAAAGCTTAAATTTTGGAAACCGTATTTGTCGATAAGCATTATGCCTTAGTGGTTGAGTGCAAGCAGGGCAGTAAAAAAGCCTGCTTTGAGCTCTACCGTTTATACTCCAGGGCCATGCTGAATATCGCTTTCCGGATAGTGGGAAGCGTTGACGAAGCGGAGGACGTGCTGCAGGAAGCTTTCCTGGATGCGTTTAACCGTATTAAGGATTTCAGGCAGGAAACCACGTTCGGTTTATGGTTAAAACAGATCGTTGTTCACCGCGCTATTAACCTGCTGCGGAAGCGTAAGCTGGAAATGGTTGAACTGGGCGAGGGTCAACTGGATAATATACCCGATGAGGAAAGTGTGGATGATTCGGAAATATTATATAAGGTAACTCAGGTAAAAGATGCGATGAAGGAATTGCCCGACGGTTACCGCGTGGTTTTATCCTTGTATCTGCTTGAGGGGTACGACCATGAAGAAATAGGACAGATATTAAGCATATCTGAAAACACCTCGAGAACGCAGTTTTTGAGGGCAAAAAGAAAACTAAATGAGATTTTAATAAGAAAAGGAATATCATCATGAGTAAGAGATTGGAAGATTTCATTAAGAATAACCGGGAAGAGTTTGATGATCTTGAACCATCAGCCGACCTATGGTCGAAAATAGAAATGCATCTGCCTGCTGAGGGTACTTCTATGCAAAAACGCGAGGCAAGAATGTTCTCACTCAGCTTTGTGGTTAAGGTTGCCGCATCGGTCATTATTGTTATGGGAGTTTGCTTTGCGTTATACATCCGTCATGAAAAAACACAAGGAGTTGATTATGCTTCCATAAATCCTGTTTATGCTAAACAACAGGTACAATATGCATCAATGGTTGAATCGAAGCTTACTGAATTGAGGGCGCTCACTAAAAATGATCCTGAAATATACCAGGAGTTTTCGTCGGAAATAGCAAAGATGGATTCGACCTACAAGAAATTGAACCGTGATCTGAAGACCACGCCAAACCAGGAGGCTGTTTTACGCGCTATGATCCGCAACCTGCAGGTACAGATCGAAGTGCTTA
>JBQCEA010000588.1:0-31589 GCA_051960695.1 Mucilaginibacter sp.
CGATCATAATTCCGCAAGGCCCTATTGTTTTGAGCAGCGTAATAGGCACCTATAAAGTTTTCAGCTTTGTTAATGGCTATTTAGAGTCTAAAGGGAAAAAGCCTGCATTTGATATACATCTTGTAGGCCTGAGCAAGGAAAATGATCTGTACCAGGGCTTGTTCGCTATACGGCCTGATTCAATGCTGCATGAGGTTAGCAAGACCGACCTGATCATGATACCGGCCTTTTATGGCAGCCCAATGGAAGGGTTGGAGCGTAACCAGGATTTTGTACCGTGGATAACCGAGCAATATAAACAAGGCGCAGAAGTAGCCAGCTTATGCACAGGAGCATTTTTACTGGCTTCAACTAATCTGCTTAAAGGCAAAGCATGTACAACACACTGGATGGCAGCCGATCTTTTCAGGATGGCCTTTCCCAATGTAAAACTCATGCCCGATAAACTCATCATTGATGAACTGGGTATATACTCAAGCGGAGGGGCTTATTCATTTTTGAATTTAGTGATTTACCTGGTTGAGAAATATTGCGGTCGCGATGCCGCCGTACATTGTGCAAAAGTTATGGAGATCGAGATCGACCGTGAAAGCCAGTCGCCTTTTGTGATATTCAGCGGCCAGAAAGAGCACCAGGACGAGCCTATCCGTAAAGCACAGGTTTATATCGAACGTAATGTGGGTAATAAGATCACAGTCGACCAGCTGTCGGAAATGTTTGCAATCAGCCGGCGGAATTTTGAACGCCGCTTTACCAAGGCGACTTCAAATACGCCTGTCGAATATTTGCAGCGGGTAAAAATTGAGGCTGCTAAGAAAAGTCTTGAATCCAGCCGGGAAAATGTGAATGAAGTGATGTATTCTGTCGGATATTCTGATCACAAAGCATTCAGGACGATATTTAAAAAGATAACGGGCCTCTCGCCTATTGAATATCGAAACAAATACAATCGACAGATGGCTGTGAATTACTGAGTCCTAAAACCTTTTCAGTCATCAGTTGATTGTTCATAATGTCGAGGCTGGTAGCAATATAACGCAATCTGCGACATTTTTGATTATCTTGCTGTGATGATATTGTTAAAAAGATCTTTACTTATTTCCCTTCTATTTTTTTGTGCGACCACTTTCGCTCAAAACAAGCTCTATGTTCCGGTAAATATTCAGGCTGCTTATAATAATGCTACGCGCTCCATATCCGGAATACCCGGAAAAAACTATTGGCAAAACACTGCTGATTATACCATCAAAGTAAACTTTGATCCGAAAACCCGCTTGCTGGAGGGAACAGTAAGTATTGATTACTTTAATAACAGTCCGGATACCCTTAAGCAAATATGGTTCAAGCTTTATCCTAATCTTTATAAAGAAGGTGTAGTACGTGCCATGCCTGTCCGTCCGGAAGATGTTTCTAAGGGAGTAAAAATAAGCAAACTAAACATTAATGGGCAGGATCAGGATACCGCCAAACTGGTTATTGATGGAACCAATATGGTTGTAAATGCACTTCCCATTACGCCAAAATCTAAAACACATTTTGACATTGCTTATTCATACATTCTCAATAAAACATCGCATATACGCACCGGCCAGGTTGATACAGGCGCTTTTTTTATAGCTTACTTTTTTCCTCGGGTAGCTGTATATGATGACATAGATGGCTGGAACCAGAACCCATACCGTGGCAGTGAAGAATTTTATAATGATTTTGGGCATTTTAACCTTGAAGTTACCGTGCCGGGCAATTACCAGGTTTGGGCCACAGGCAATCTGGTTAATACCGAACAGGTATATAACAGTAAATTTGTAAAGAGGATAAATGATGCTGCATTAAGCGATAAAGTAACCGGTATTATCACCGAAGAAGACTTACAAAACGGGCATATTTCACCGGATAAACCCACCAACACCTGGAAATTTGCAGCCGACAGTGTTACCGACGTGGCTTTTGCCATTAGCGATCATTATTTGTGGAAAGCATCCAGCTTGGTTGTCAATGCTAAAACAGGCAGGCGCACACGGGTTGATGCTGTGTTCAATGCCAATCATAAAGACTACTTTGCAGTAATTGGCTATGCCCGCAAAACGGTTGAGGCTATGAGCTATACTATTCCAAAATGGCCATATCCATATCCGCATGAAACCGTATTCGATGGGCTTGACCAAATGGAATACCCAATGATGGTGAATGATAATCCCGAAGAAAAAGTAGCCGATGCCATAGAACTAACCGACCATGAAATATTTCATACCATGTTTCCATTTTACATGGGCATAAACGAGACCAAGTATGGTTGGATGGATGAAGGCTGGGCAACCATCGGCGAATGGACAATAAGCCCGATCATTGACAACACCCTTACAGACACTTTTGGCGTACCGCAATATGAAGCGGTATCAGGCAGAGAAGCCGATCAGCCAATCATGACTTTGACGAGTCTATGGTCAGGCCCTTCGTTTGAGCCTGACTCATATGGCAAACCTGGTCTTGGGTATTTATACATACGCGACCTGTTAGGGAATGAGTTATTTACCAAAGCACTGCACCATTATATTGAACAGTGGCATGGCAAACACCCCATGCCTTACGACTTTTTCAACTGCATTAACCAAGGTTCAGGGCAAAATCTCAATTGGTTTTGGGAGCGCTGGTATTTCGACCGCGCCGCCGCCGACCTTGCCATAAATAATGTGACCAGGCAAAAGAATGGCTACACGATCACGATAGCAAACATAGGCGGCAAACCAATCCCTATTGATATCCTCTTGTATTACAGCGACGGGGCAACCCAGGCCATCCACCAAAATGTATCTGCCTGGAAAGAAGGCAATAAAACATTTAGCATTGCGCACCGCACACATAAGCGAGTTACAAAGATAGTGCTCGGTGGCCCTCACGATCCTGACATTGATAAATCGAACAATATTTGGACAGAATAATGCATAAAAAAAGAGGCTTAAAAAGCCTCTTTTTTTCTCTTCCCGCAGCTTTCGCTTAGTGTACACTATCGCGAAGCTCTTTGATCTCATCATGGGCGTCGAGCAGTTCTTCCAGTTGGTCGCGCAGTAATTCGCCGATATATGCCGGTAATGATTCATCGTTCAGCACATTCTCATAGGCATTTTTAATGGCATCTTCGCCGTATTCACATTCTTCCAGCAGGTCATGCCTGTCATGGTCTGAAAAAGCTTCTTTTACGGCTATCCATGCCCGGTGAATTTTACCGGAAACAGAGGTTCCCTCTTCAATATCTCTGCCAAGCGCTTGTATTTCTGTGCCGATCTCTATTTTATACCGGCGACTATCATCAATAAATCGCAGGAAGATCAACTCAAGCTCATTATTGCCACCGCTGTCTTTCAGTTCTTTAATGGCCCTTTCGTACCCTTCTATCCTGTCGTTATTGATCAGAATAAGGTCATTCAGCACTTCGATCGTTTTTGCCGTATCTTCCATGACTTTTCTTTTAAGTTAATAATATTACAACTATCGAAATGCCATTTTGTTTAGGTTGCTATTCCAAAAATCCGTTTTTGAATAATTTAAATAGCCTGGTTGTATTACTACAGCAAAACTTCGTGTAATTTTTCATGTTATCGTTGCATGAAGAAGCAACAGATCTTAGCCGCATCAATCGCAGTTATTGGAGCAACAGCTGTTGCCTTAATAGCAAATAGCAAAAATGAGCCTCTCGAAACAGTACATCATGTAGACCTGGACCAATATCTGGGTAAATGGTATGAAATAGCAAGGTTTCCCGAGTGGTTTGAAAAAGGCTGCACTTGTTCAACAGCCGAATACAGTTTGAATGACGACGGCTCTATAAAGGTTCTGAATAGATGTATAAAAAATGGAAAGCCAAACGTTGCAGAAGGCCGGGCATTTGTTACAGATACAAGGAGCAATGCGAAACTGAAAGTACAATTTCAATGGCCGTTTACAGGCAAATACTGGATAATTGCCCTGGCTGCTGATTACAGCTATGCAATGGTAGGGCATCCTAATCGTAAATATTTATGGCTGCTGGCACGCAAGTCCGATATGGACAGCCAAACTTATAACCATTTACTTACAAGGGCCGCTGATAAGGATTTTGATATCCGCAAGTTGGTGAAAACAGTACAAAATTGTGAAGAATAAAAATGTGGATCTCCCGTAGTGTTCATTAAAAGAAAACCATCATGAGAATTTGCCGTTAATATAATAGTGTTGTTTTAATTGCAAGGAATTATCCTATTAATTTAAACGGCCCGAACCTGTCTGATTACCAGACAGGTTTTTTTGTTTAAATTTCTCAAACATTCATCAGCGAACGGATGTTTATAATTCGTTGCATATCAATAGTTTTAAGATCAACAAAAGGGAGGTTAAGCCGGGCTTTGGCCCGGCTTTTTCATTAGCATCACCTAAAAATTTCGGTACAGGCTGTTGTTTTTTTTAAAATATCCCTAACTTGCTTTATCAATTATTAACCCTGCTGTTTTGCCGCTCAGCTTAACAGTGTTCTATATTAAACCATTATGAAAAAAACAACCATCTTTAAAAGCATCACTTTTGCTTTAGCATTGTCTTTGACTATTATTTACACAGGCGCTCTGGCGCAGGACTCTATTCCTAAACCACCCAAATTAGATGAAACCGGATGGAGACAACTTTTTGATGGCAAAGACCTGAAAGGCTGGAAAATGGTAGGGCCCGGAAGCAGGTATGTCGAAAACGGTGTAACCGGAAGTCATGGAGGGATGGGCTTGCTGTATTGGACCAAAGAAAAATTCAGCAATTGTACCATACGGGTTGTTTACCGGATGCAAAAGGCTAACAGCAACTCGGGTGTGTTCATTCGCATCCCTATCGAGCCGCGCGAACCCTGGATGCCGGTTTTCTATGGTTACGAAGTGCAGATAGATAATCACCCTGAAACATCAGGAGAAGATGAATACCACGTTACAGGTACTTTATATTCGCTAACCAAGCCATTAGCAAAACCTGGCAAGCCTGGGCCGGAATGGAATGTAATGGAGATCACCCTGGATGGCCTTCGCACAATTGTTACCGTAAATGGTCAAAAAGTAACTGACTATACCGAAGGTCAGCCTACCCCGCCACGTAAATTTGATTTTGAACCATATCGTGGCCCGCGCCCATTAGCCGGTTATATCGGCCTGCAAAATCATGGCGATAATGATATTGTATTTTTCAAAGAAGTAGCTGTAAAACCGCTTAAGAAAAAATAAACAGCTATGGAACAGGAAACAAAGAACGAGAATAACATTAGCCGCGGTGATTTTATCAAAAAAGCAGCTATAGCAGCAGCTGGCTTTTACATTGTGCCGCGTCATGTTTTGGGCAAAGGCTATGTAGCACCAAGCGATAAACTGTACATAGCAGCGGTAGGCTGCGGTGGCGAGGCCGAAAATGATATTCATCATTATGCTATCGCACCAAAAAAGAATGCTGTAATAGCTTATTTGTGTGACGTTGACGACCGTACCGGTAATCAGCGCCGGAAAGATTTTCCTAAGGCTGGGTACTATAACGACTGGCGGGAGATGTTCGATAAAGAACATAAAAACTTTGATGCTGTAACAGTGGCAATACCCGACCACAATCACGCCATTGTAGGACTAAGCGCCATGCAGTTGAATAAACATCTTTATCTGCAAAAACCATTAACGCACGATATTTATGAAGCCCGCGTATTAACCAAAGCTGCCGAGAAATATAAAGTGGTAACCCAAATGGGTGACCAGGGCGCATCATGTGACGGTATGCGTACCCTTCGTGAATGGTTTGAGGCTGGCTTACTTGGCGATATACAAAAAGTTTACTGCTGGACCGACCGCCCCGTGTGGCCGCAGGGCATTTCGTGGCCTAAAGAAAAGCCACCCGTACCCAAAGAACTAAAGTGGGACTTGTGGCTGGGCACAGCACAGTATGTAGACTATATTGACAACCTGGTGCCTTTCAACTGGCGCGGTTGGTGGCAGTTTGGTACGGGTGCATTAGGCGACATGGGGTGCCACATTATGGGTCCGCCGTTTAAATTGCTCGGGTTGGGTTATCCTACTGAAGTTTCGGGAAGTGCCAGTACCGTATACAGCGGTATTTTTAAAGAGGGAGTTTATCCTGAGAGCGGCCCGGTATCCAGTTCGATCAAATTTAAATTCAAACAGCAGAATGGAAAAGATCTGGATCTGTACTGGATGGATGGCGGTATTACACCCGAACGCCTGAGTGAGCTTGATCCAGATGTAAACCAAAATGAGGCACTGGGAGATATACCAAGCGAGAACGACTTTGAAGGTTGTACATTATTCATAGGCACCAAAGGCAAAGCATCATGCGGTTGGGGCGGTAGTCACCCGCGTTTGCTGCCGTTAAGCCTGAACAAAGATGTGAATGTGCCAAAAAAATATCCGCGCGTTGTGGGCGATATGGACGGTCACTGGTGGCAATGGGTTGATGCCAGTATCGCCGGTTATGGCAAATTAGAGGTCGATTCGCCTTTTGTAGGCTATGCCGGGCCACTTACTGAAACTGTGCTGATGGGTAACCTTTTGCTGCGCACATTTGATATACAGGAAAAGATCAAATACAACGATCCGGTATATGGCCAGCAGGAACGCTACCAGTTCAGCGGGCGTTATAAAGCGCTTAAATGGGATGGCGAAAATATGAAGGTAACCAACTTTGAACCGGCCAACCAGTTCATCCGCCGCGAATACCGTAAGGGATGGGGCGAGGTGAAATTATAGTAGCCACAACTAAAAGAAACAGCCTGTTTGATATATTTCAGACAGGCTTTTCTTATTTTAGTATATAGTTATGTCATCCGAAATTGTCTACATCAAAACCCAGTGGGGTAATAAGAACGAAGTAACTGATACCACCATTGCCGATTTCAGGAAAGAAGGCTATAGCGGACTGGAAGTAAATGTTGCTGCTTCAGGCGAGAAAAGTGAATTTGTTGCTGGGCGCTTGCACGCCAACGGCTTCATTTTGGTTGCACAACAGTGGCTACCACCTGCCAATGAATCGGTTGATCAGTATACCGACCGGTTAAAAGTTAACTTAGATAGAATAGCCGCATTACGACCTAAATTCATCAATTCCCATACAGGCAAAGATTACTTTTCATTTGATGATAACTGCAGGATAATAGAACTGATGCAGCAATTTTCATCAGATACAGGCATTCCTATCCATCATGAAACACACCGCGGACGGTTTGCCTTCCACCTTCAGACCACTCTCTCTTACCTGGAAGTATTCCCTGACATTGAACTAACAGCCGATTTTTCGCACTGGTGCAATGTATCGGAGAGTATGCTGCTTGATCAGCAGGAGGCATTGAAGAAAGTCATTCCAAGAGTTCGTTATATCCATGCCCGCGTGGGCTATGAACATTCTCCACAGGTAAGTGATCCTGCTGCGCCGGAGTGGAATGACCATTTACAGCGTTTTTTTGTTTGGTGGGACAATATTATAGCCAGCAATAAATCCGCCGGCCACGGTGCAATGCATATTTGCCCCGAATTCGGTCCGATACCGTATATGCCATCTCACCCTTATACCCGGATACCACTGGCAGACCAGGATGGCGTTAATTCATGGATGTTACAGCAGTTGAAAACGAGATATGGCAACTAATCCTTAATTATTTAAGTATAATTTAAAAACAATCACATTAAAGGAAAAAATATTAAAACAAAGAAAAATATTCATTGTACATTTTAAAAAGCAAAACGCTTTTTGATCCCTTAATTAAATGGCATTAGTTATTAATTGAAGGACTTTTATTGATGATACCATGTACTCATTTGATGATGTGAAAACAAATCTTGAAACGTTTCTCTGTTCACAGCATCAAGCAAAGCCGTTCGTTAGTTCATCGGGCGATAGGATAATTGTTTTATGCTGTTGTAATGAATTTAAAAACTACTGTAAAGAAAAAATGATAACACTGCTGGGAACTGAATATGTGGACAAAACAATAAATTTTTTCTAAGCTTCATTTAATGAATTATGACATACCACAATAAAACGGATGTGCTGTATAGCAACGTATATTACGACCGTGTATTAGGACTGATCAGATCGGATGTTAGTGAATTGCCTGACGAGGATGATGGGAACATTCCAGAAGAGGAGCAAAATGAGAATAATGTGGAGGACCCCGACGACCTGCACGAAATAAAGGTAGATGACGATCTGAATGAACCCAACCCCGATCCCGAGCCTAAACCCAAAACCACGCAAGATCCGGGCGAGCCTGAAGCATCAGAATCATAGCATCTTCGTTAGCTATCTATCTCATGAGCAAATAAGTATGCTATTTTCACCAAATCACCTATATTTTTAGTTTTTAAATTTTTCTTCTATATCTTTAGGTAAACCAATGTAAACCTGCATGGAAAACCTAAACAGATTATGGCGTGCTTTTTTTGCAATAGGCTTAACGGGCATTGCTGTACAGCAATTTATTTTTGCCGATTTCCGGCCGGTTATTTTACCGCCTGCATATCCCAGTTGGTTAGTGCCACGTATGGCGTGGGCATGGGTCATAAGTCTGACACTGATCATAACCTGCATCATGATATTATTTGAACTGAGGGCGCGGCAGGCGTCGCTGTTAATGGGCACCCTGCTGCTGCTTATTGTGACCGGATTACAAGGCCCTGGTACACCTTATTCTAACCATATTGGTTCATGGACAAATGCTTTTAAGGAACTGGCGCTTGCAGGCGGACTGTTCATTGTTGCAGGTTCTATATCTGAAAGCCGCAGTACTTCCGATTTTATGAAGTTGCTTGCAAAACTCATCCCGGCAGGGAAATGGTTCTTTTCCATTACCCTGATACTATTCGGGTCAATGCATTTTGTTTATCCCGAATTCTGTGCTTCGCTGGTACCTAACTGGATGCCCTGGCATTATTTCTGGATGTATTTTGGAGCGGTATGCCTTATCCTTGGCGGTTTAGGTATGCTTGTCCCGCCTGTAAAGCGCACTGCAGCAATACTGACTGGTATCATGCTGTTTATCTGGGTATTCATTCTTCACCTGCCGCGCGCCTTAGCCGCCACGCCAACGGATGGCGGCAATGAATGGACCAGTGTTTTTGAAGCATTTGCTTTCAGCGGGATGGCTTTCCTGGTAGCCTCACGAAAGAAAAAGTCAGCTAATAACTGATTTACTACACGCTTTTATCTGTCAAAATATTTCGCATTGTCGGCGTTTTGGCTTATTATTGAGTAACAATATCATTGATTTCGCCGGTCAAAAACACTACGTTCATGAAAACATTATTACTTATTACCATAGCCTTATTCTTTTGCATCAACGCAGAAGCGAAAAGCAACCACATTGCGATCATCACTCCACAGCAAGACACCGCTAAGATCAACCAAAAAATAAAGGATTTGAATGACAAGCTTACCGACCTGAAAAGCCAGCTGGCCGAAGTTCAAAAAAGGCTGCCATTAGATTCGGCTAAATTGCAGGAAAACCTTTCCAAATCACATGACGCCCAGGAAAAAAGCAAGAAGACTGCAAAAAACGCTGTAGGCGGAGACCTGGATGACGCTAAGAAAGCTGAAAAAGCGGCGAAGAACGCCGCCGATGCAACAGATGATGCGACAGATGCGGCCAAAGACCTAAAAAAGGACCTAAAAAAACAGAAAAGCCTCAACAAGGACATTGATAAAACGCTGAAAAAGATCAACGACCTTAAAACTCAGCAATAGGCATCCTTAAAAGAACGGGTAATTTTCTAACTTTAGGCATGAAGAAATTTCTGTTCATTCTCCTTTTAATCCCATTTGGTGTAAAGGCCCAGGTTACCAATCAGCACCTTTTTGACACCATCCCATTCGTTCCGGAGCATACACCGCAGCGACTGCAACAATTTGCTAAAGAGCCTATTGTGCCAGGAAGAATTATCTTTCTGGGTAACAGCATTACAGAAATGGGCGACTGGAAAAAAGTAACGAACGACACTACAGTGATCAATCGTGGTATTGCCGGGGATATTACTTTTGGCGTACTTAAACGGCTAAAGGATATCACCGACCGTAAGCCGTCAAAGGTTTTCATTCTGTTAGGAATTAACGATATAGGCAAGGATATCCCCGATGCTGTTATTGCTGACAACGACCTGAAAATAGTACGGGAGATACATAATAAATGTCCTCAAACCAAGATATATGTGGAAAGTATATTACCGGTAAACCCTACAATCCAGCGTTTTCCGCAGCATTACGACAAGGAAGAACACGTACTGGCTGTAAATAAGCTATTAAAAGCGAACGCAAAAGTTGGTGATTATACTTATGTAGACATCTTTCACCTGTTTGCAGATAGCAACCAAAGGCTAAACAGGGAATATACGATAGAAGGCCTGCATCTTAAGCCACAGGCTTATGTGGTTTGGGTTGCTTATCTTAAACAACAAGGTTATTTGTAACAATTCTTTCGGCATAAGGTCTTAATCATAAAATAAGATCATGACCAAGGAATCATTCTCAATAAATGGCGAAAGCTTACTTAAAAAGGTAAAGGAGCTGATAGCCGAAGGCAATGTGCGCAAGATCACCATTACGGATAAATCTGGTAAAGAGATCGCATCCTTTCCACTCACATTCGGAGTAGTTGGAGCATTGTTGCTGCCTGTTCTGGCCGCCATTGGCGCCATTGCAGCGCTGGTAACCGAATGTACCATCACGGTAGAACGGGAAGAGCCCGTTCACGAAGAAGAACATAACAGCAATGCTAATTAGCATTGCTGTTGTTTAACTTTTACGGTTTATTGTTCCGGCTGCATTTTCAGCCCTACTCCTATCCTGTTCCAGGCGTTAATGGTGATCACCGCCATATACACTTCAGCCAGTTGTTTTTTGCCCAATACCCTTTCAGCCTCGGCATAAGTTTCGTCTGACACACCGTGACTGCTGATCAATGTAATTTCCTCGGTCAAAGCCAAAATAACTCTTTCTTCAGGTGTAAAAAATGGCGTATCACGCCAGGCGCTTAAAGCGTAGATGCGTTGCTCGGTCTCACCCACTGCACGTGCATCTTTAGTATGCATATTGATACAATAGGCACATCCGTTGATCTGTGAAGCCCTTATGCGGATCATTTCCTGGTGAATCGGACTGATGCTTGTATCTTCTAAATACTTTTCGAGGCCCATCATCGCTTCGTATGCTTTACCTTCAATTTTAATTCTGTTACTCATGATATTTGCTTCTGATTATGAAACAAATTTCCCCTTCGCAGACCGCAAAAAAGTTAATCACGATTAAGAAATCCGGGTAAGATCATTTCTTTTCAATCTCTGAAGGCTCTATCCGCCGGACGTCCTTAGCCCGTAGCTTACTCAAGAACTGCGGCGTAAAACCCAGATAAGAAGCCAGCATATATTGGGGTACCCGTTGCACAAAGCCTGGAAAAGCTGAAACAAATAAGCGATAACGCTCTTCATCGCTCTGATCGCGCAGGTATTCAAAACGACGCATCGAAGCGGTGTGCGCTTTCTGTAATATCAGCCGGAAGTAACGTTCCATTGCAGGTACTTTTTGCAGCAGTTCTTCCATTACAGCTTTGCCCAGGCTAATTATTTCAGCATCTTCAATGGCCTGGATGTAGTAATGTGATGGCTTGCCTGTCTCCAGACTGTCATAATCGGTTATCCACCAATTCTCTATTCCAAATTGAGTGATCTGCTCCTGGCCATTCCTGTTAATGAAATACAGGCGCATACAGCCTTTGCTTACAAAATAATTGGCGCGGCATACATTGGCCGGCTGCAGCAAAAATTTCTTCCTTTGAACATTGATTTCCTGAACAGATGCAGCCACCTGATCCGCTTCGTCTAGAGTAAGCGAAATGAATTTACGTATATGAGTGAGCAGGTTATCTTTCATCGATTAACAAAACTAAGCCTTTTACTGCTTCGTTCAGTTGCTATTCTCAATTTGTAACAATCCCAATATACTAAGTATTCTTCCGCATATTTCCTAAATTAGTTGCATGAAGATATTTACCAAGCCTTTATTAAGCTGCATTGTAGCTGCGATGCTTTGCAGCAATGTTGCCTTTGCACAAACACAGGATAATGTTGTAAGCCAGATCGTAAAAGAAGAAACCGAAAATTCCCAGCTTGAAAAGCTGGCGCATGAATTGTTCGACGGGATCGGTCCGCGACTGGTAGGCACACCGCAAATGCAAAAAGCTGCTGATTGGGCCATAGCCAAATACACGGGCTGGGGAATATCTGCACACGAAGAAAAATGGGGCGACTGGCGTGGTTGGAAACGCGGTATCTCGCATATAGATATGGTTTACCCACGCGTGAAAACACTTGAGGGAACGCAATTGGCGTGGAGCCCCGGCATGGGGAAAAAGACCGTTACAGCCGAGCTGGTGATCTTACCTGACCTGGCCGACAGCAACGCTTTTAAAGCCTGGCTACCTGCGGTAAAAGGCAAATTTGTAATGATCAGCATGAACCAGCCTACCGGAAGACCCGATTATAACTGGCAGGAGTTTGCGACGAAGGAGTCTTTCGATAAAATGAAAGAAGAGCGCACCAGGCAGATCGATGCCTGGCGCGAACGTATTCGCAAAACAGGTTATACTACGCACACTTTGCCGGTAGCTCTTGAAAATGCCGGTGCGGTTGGTATTGTTACTTGTAACTGGTCGAACGGGTTTGGGGTGGATAAGATATTTGGCGCATATACTAAAAAAGTGCCGACAATCGATATCGGTCTTGAAGATTATGGTACACTCTACCGTTTGACGGAATCAGGAGATAAACCGCAGATCAGGGTGCATACCGAATCGAAAGAGTTAGGGCCAATGCCTACCTTTAACGTGATCGGAGAAATAAAAGGAACAGAAAAACCGGATGAGTATGTCATCCTTTCCGCTCACTTCGACTCATGGGATGGCGGCACAGGTGCAACCGATAACGGTACAGGCACACTCACCATGATGGAGGCTATGCGCATACTAAAAAAGGTATATCCCAACCCTAAACGCACCATTATTGTGGGCCATTGGGGCAGTGAGGAAGAAGGCCTGAACGGTTCGCGTGCATTTGTTGAAGATCACCCTGAAATTGTAAAGAACATTCAGGCAGTATTTAATCAGGATAATGGCACTGGCAGGGTGGTTAATTTATCCGGCCAGGGATTTTTGAACTCGTATGATTACCTGACCCGCTGGCTGTCAAAAACTCCGGCGGATATTCGCGAGCAGGTAAAAACAACTTTCCCCGGTGCGCCGGGCCGCGGAGGATCAGACTTTGCTTCATTTGTTGCGGCAGGTGCACCGGCGTTCTCATTAAGCTCTACAAGCTGGCAATACGGCATTTATACCTGGCATACCAACCGCGATACTTATGACAAGATCGTATTTGATGACCTGCGCAGTAATGCCATCTTAGCGGCTATAATGGCTTATGAAGCCAGTGAAGATCCTGCAACTACTTCACGCGAGAAAAGTGTATTACCGGTAGATCCGAAGACAGGACAACCGGCCAAATGGCCGGAGCCGGTAAAAGCCAACAGGCACGGTGGATTTGATTGATCAGAGTCTGAAATTGCGTTTCTCTCTAATTGATTGAGAGAGAGGACAGACGTGCACTGTGCAAATAGTCAGATGTTACTTGAGATTAACATCGAGCGCAGCTGCCGTTAATGCGCTTACTTCACCGTCTGGGTTAAGGCCTATCGAATCCTGGAATAGTTTTACAGCACGTAGAGTACCTTCGCCAAATATATTATCGATGCCGTCGGTGTCAAATCCACGGGCGTTCAGCGCTTCCTGTATCTTGCCCACATCAGAGGACACCATGTAAGGGTGCATTAGCCGGTAAATAACTATCGAAGGCGGGTTATATGGCATTATCTGGTTGGTATTATAAGTAACACCCGGAACCAGTATGCCCATATCCCAGCGCCTGCCATCCACAACAGAATTAGTTATGCCATCATTTCGTCCATGAGCCTCAACAGTTCCGCCACTTCCGTCAGACACCGCAATATGGCCTACCTCGCCGGTTCCGGCAAAGCGTAGGATGGCCGCGCCCGGAGTTGCCTTGGCCTGCTCAACGGTTATGATCTGCCCTAAATTATTAGCATCACGGGCCCAGCCGCTGCTATAGCCATCCGGTCCGGCGGGGTCGCCGTGATTATTGGCACAGCCATAAAGTATACCGAAAGTTTGGTAATAGAGCCATGATACAAATTCGGCACAATCCCATGGGCCTATATAATTTGGATCATTCTTAGGCACTTTTGCACCTAAAAGGTAGGGTTCGCCAACGTGCTTATCGCCTAATAAAACGATATCATCACCAGTCATCGTGGTTTGGTTTACTTAATAAAGATAACACTTTTTATTTCGGACGGCAAAAATACAACTATCGTCATTTCAATTTAAAAAAGATTAAAAACAAGTATTCTTTTCAAAAATTTAATCGTAAATTTAAGTAATAGTTAACTATCTGCATTGCAGACATAAACGTTCTGTAATATGATACCAGGCGATAACAACCCTTTCTTTTTCTCCGTAAAGCATATTATCAATCCAAGTGTGTCTAAAGTAATTTATGGTATCCGGTATCATGAAACGGATTATTATATACAGAAAACGTTAAGCATGAACGATTGCGAACAACTGGATAGTAACCCTCAAATAGATATTCAGGAACTTTCAGTTATATGCAGTGTAATATCAGAGATCGAAAAAGAATACAAAAAGACACCACCTCTGGAATATATCAATATCGATATCTTCAATATCCTGGCCGGATACAGAAATGCAAATTATGATAAAGGACGGCCAATAAAAAAGAGATTTGGCTATTGATCTCAGCTTAAAATATCGGCTATTTCAGCAAAGCCTTTTTCACGGGCCATATCAGCGGGTAATTTGCCGCCTTCCATACGTACATCGGTTTCAGCGCCGTGCTCAAGCAGGAGAATTAAAAGTTCAAGATTGCCATTTTGTGCAGCCGAGTGTAAGGGTGTGGCACCCGCCTGCTGCCGGACGTTCACATTAGCGCCATTTTCGATCAATACACGGGCTATATCGGTATAATTACCTGCGGTTGCTGAATGTATCGGGAACACCCTGAAACCATTGTTAGAAGGCTGGTTAACATCGGCTCCTTTAAGCACAAGGTAACGCGCTATTTCAAATTGACCGAAGTAACAAGCCAGCCCAAGCGGGGTAAAGCCATCGTCGGCATAATCGTTAACCGAATCGGGGTTATTATAAAGCTTGTGCGCTACTACATCAAACTTACCTGCTGCCGATGCCTCGAACAGGTTGATGTCATCAACATACTTTAATAAAAGTGCAGTAACCTCTGGCTTTTTATAGTAGCAGGATAACATTAGTGGTGTTACCTGCTGAGATGTTTTGGTTTTGGCGAGCGCCGGGTTTTCTTGCAACAGTTTGGTTATTCCTTCCAGCTCGCCTGCCGCTATATATTCTTCCAGTTGTTCAACGCTCATACTCCAATATTACTAAAAAAATAAAATCATTTTGAATAAAAACGAAGTTGTCAAAAACAACTAATAAAGAGGAGAATATTTTAATCGGATTAAAGTTAGAAAACAGCTTGGGAAGCTATTCTTTGATCATTTTATAGTGCCTGATACCGGCTTCTTCAAATTCTGGCCCGGTTTTCACAAAACCAAACCGCTCGTATAAGGTAACGGCCTGTACCTGGGCATGCAGGTAGATATAGTCTGCATCGGCCGGGAGATCAGCCAATACCGTTTTAACCAACTCCTGCCCCACTCCGCTTCCACGGAATTTTTTCAATACCGCAAAACGCTCCATCTTATAGCCGTTATCGGTTTTGCGCCAACGCGAAGCGCCGGCAGGCTCACCATCAACTGTTGCCAGGAAATGAGTGGATTCTTCTTCATGCTCCCATTCCAGCTCCGGCGGGCAATTTTGTTCGCCTACAAATACTTCGCGCCTGATAGCAAAAACCTTTTCAAGATCTTTCGTATCAGTTACTTTTCTTACCTGAACTTTTTGAGACATGTTTTATAAGGTGAAAGGTCAAAGGCGAAAGGATAAAGGCTTTTCTTTAAATTTTACCTTTATCCTTTCAGCTTTCAACTATAATTTGCTGTTTACGTTGATGCAATTGAGGTCCTCAAATGCAGCGGTAAGACGTTTTACAAAGTTTTCTTCCCCTTTGCGCAACCATACACGCGGATCGTAGTATTTCTTGTTTGGTGAATCTTCGCCTTCAGGATTACCGATCTGGCTTTGCAGATAACCTTCTTTTGATTTATAGTAATCTTTAATACCTTCCCAGAAAGCCCACTGCATATCAGTGTCGATATTCATTTTAATAGCACCATAAGAGATCGCTTCACGAATCTCTTCCTGGCTTGAACCTGAACCTCCGTGGAATACAAAATTGATCGGCTTTTCAGCAGCAAGGTTGTATTTCTTCTTCACATACTCTTGTGAGTTATGCAGAATAACAGGTTGTAATTTTACATTACCTGGTTTATAAACGCCGTGTACGTTACCAAATGCAGCCGCAACTGTGAAGCGGTGACTTACTTTTGATAATTCTTCGTAAGAATAAGCTACATCCTCTGGCTGGGTATACAAACGTGAGCTGTCTACGTCGCTGTTGTCAACGCCATCTTCCTCACCGCCGGTTACACCAAGCTCTATTTCCAGCGTCATGCCTAATTTAGCCATGCGGGCCAGGTATTTAGCTGATATTTCGATATTCTCGTGGATTGGCTCTTCTGAAAGATCAAGCATATGTGATGAGAACAACGGTTTGCCGGTTTCAGCATAAAATTTCTCACCATAGTCAAGCAAGCCGTCGATCCATGGCAATAATTTCTTAGCAGCGTGATCAGTATGCAGAATAACCGCTACACCATAATGCTCAGCTAATAAATGTACGTGCTTTGCAGCCGAAACACCACCTAAAATGCAAGCCTGAAGCTTTGAGTTATCCAATGATTTTCCTGCATAAAACTGTGCACCACCGTTTGATAATTGTATAATTACCGGTGAATTAGCAGCTTTTGCTGTTTCCATAACGGCATTGATAGTATTGGTGCCGATAACGTTTACCGCAGGTAATGCGAATTGATGCTTTTTAGCTATTTCAAAAAGTTCCTGCACCTGATCGCCATGCAGTACTCCCTTATAATTTTTCAGATCCATACGATTTTTAATTGGGCAGCCAAGTTATAAAATTTTTTGATTTAAGTAATTAAGCAACTTGTTATTTAACAAGTACATATCAAAAAAGCAGGATAAATAGCAAATTGGCAATGAGGATGGTTAAATGATAGGCGTTAATTATTGAAATGACAATATACGCGACTCAACAATAATTTTGTACTGCGTATCAAGGCAGAAGCTTTTTTAAACCTATAAATGATAATATTTTTCGTTTCTTTGCATTGAATTCGAAGAAAGATCAAGATATGACCTGGTTTAAACGAGAATCAAAAGGAATAATCACTACAACTGAGGAGAAAAAAGAAGCCCCTGATGGCATCTGGAATAAGTGCCCCAATTGTAAAAAACCCTTGCATTATTCCGAACAAGTTGAAAATCAATATGTCTGCCATTATTGCGGTTACCATATACGAATAGGCTCGAAAGAATATTTTTCTATCCTTTTTGATAATAATGAATTTACTGAACTATATCCGAATCTGAGGTCAGGCGACCCGCTTCATTTTGAGGATACTAAAAAATATACCGACAGACTTAAAGAAACAATCAATAAAACAGGGCTTAATGACGCTATTCGTTCTGGCTATGGGAAAATTGATGGGCAAGATATTGTGATAGCTTGTATGGATTTCAATTTTATCGGCGGTTCGATGGGTTCGGTAGTAGGTGAAAAAATATCACGCTCTATCGATTACAGTATCGAACATAAAGTGCCGTTTTTAATGATCTCCAAATCAGGTGGCGCCCGTATGATGGAAGCTGCCTTCTCTCTAATGCAAATGGCAAAAACCTCAGCAAAATTAGCGCTGCTGGCAAAAGCTAAAATACCTTTTATATCGTTGCTCACCGATCCTACTACCGGTGGTGTAACTGCATCCTATGCTATGCTGGGCGATATTAATATTGCTGAGCCTGGTGCTTTGATCGGTTTTGCGGGACCGAGGGTAATTAAAGAAACTATCAAAAAGGATTTGCCTAAAGGCTTCCAGACAGCCGAGTTTGTGCAGGAGCACGGTTTCCTTGATTTTATTGTCGACCGCCGGGAAATGAAAGAAAAGCTGGCTACCTTTCTGAAATTAATGGCTAATTAACTGCTACAAAATAAAAAGAGAAAAGGCTTTGAAAAACTTCAAAGCCTTTTCTCTTTTTATGCGCCCGATAAGCGCTCAGTCAGATAGATCTGACCTGGTGAACAATTCTTCCTGGCATATTAGGATATATTGTTCTACTATCCGGCCATTAAAACCGATAGTTTAAAGATCATGTGCCGCGGCCAACAGTACCATCTAAAGCACCACTGCCGGCAGCTTCTTTATCAGGAAGGCGCTCGGAAAGACTTCCGTCTTTATGTAAAACCTTAAAATCCTGGTCTTTATTAGGGCCTTCGCTTTCAAGATTCCCTTTTTTATTTTCCTCAGATGATGTATCCGGCTCTCTTGAAGGAAAGTCGTCAAATTTTTCATCTTCGGGATCCCAATATTCGCTCATCATTTTAATATTTTAGGTCTGTGGAACAACAAAGTCTACAGATAATATTCATTGTCGTTTGCAGAATTATTGATCAAATATTCTCCGTGCCTGGCTCATGGCCAATCATACGACCGGTTGTGCGGCCTAATTTGCGGCTCTCAAAATCGGTTTTAGACGGACCAACTGACGGAAACTCTTTCTTTTCTGGTGGCGTAACATCGTTACGTTCAGTAAACGAAGCGTCGGCACCCTCTCTTTGAGGAACTGATTCACTTTCGTGGGGATACATTATTTCTTCCTTTTGACCAGGCGGCTTGTTTGCTGGCCGTTCATTTGGTCTTTTAGAAGGATTGAGTGGATTATCTTTATTCCCGCTTTTTCCTGATTTATTCTTATTGGTCATCATAGGTTATACCTTTCTATGTATAATAAACCCATGGAATTGCCCTATTGTTTTTATTTTTTCGTATTGTGAAAAATAGTTTCAGCAATTAAGTTTTACCAGGCACAACTCCTTTAGTTTGGCGACTGTATAATCCACTTCTTCCTTCGTATTATATTTAGAGAAAGAAAAACGGACAGACGGCCGGGTGGCATCGCCGCCAATAGCGCTTAGAACATGTGAACCTATATCGGATCCCGAACTGCACGCACTTCCGCCGGATGCAGATATACCGGCTATATCGAGGTTAAACAATAACATATCGGCCATGTCACTGCAAGGGAAAGATACGTTTAAAACCGTATATAAGCTCTTATTAGCGTCGATCTCGCCATTAAACTCAATTCCATCAATGTTTTCTTTTAACTGATCTATCATGTACGACTTCAGACTCTGGATATGTCTGTGATGAGGCTCCATATTAGCATAGGCTATTTCCAACGCCTTTGCCAGGCCAACAATACCGTACACATTTTCCGTACCGCCGCGCATGTTACGTTCCTGTGAACCACCGTAAATAAATGGCTTGATCTTTACTTTATGATTGATGTATAAAAAGCCTATACCCTTTGGCCCATGCAGCTTGTGCGCCGCACAAACCATAAAATGCGCTTTCAGCTTGCTCAGGTCATGCGGGTAATGACCCATAGTTTGCACAGTATCAGAATGATAAAGCGCATTGTATTGCTCACACAGGTCACCTATACGCTCCATATCGCTTAATGTACCCAACTCATTGTTGGCATGCATTAAGGACACAAAACTACGTTCATCCCCTTTCAGCAAGGTTTCCAGGTGATCGTAATCCAAATTTCCTTTACTATCGGTCTCAACAAAGCTCAGCTTTATAGTGCCGGCTTTTTCCATAGCTTCCAGCGTGTGGATCACGGCGTGGTGTTCTAGCCGGCTTGAAATAGCATGTTTAATATTATTATCAACAATACCACAGCGAATGGCAGTATTGTCGGCTTCAGTACCGCCAGAGGTAAAGAATATTTCAGAAGGTGAAGTATGTAATAAACCTGCAATGGTTTTGCGCGACTTTTCGATCAAAGCCCTTACTTCCCGTCCATGCGCATGTATAGAAGATGGATTACCATAATAGTTTTCCATAACTTTGTACATTTCCTTTAAAACTTCGGGATCAATAGGCGTAGTAGCAGCATTATCGAAGTAAACGCGAATCATTGCAGTTAAAATTACTGAGTTAAGAAAAAGGCTTCAATAACTTCACACAAGATCATTGTCGCCGTTCTGTTCAATAAAAACCTTTAATCTTTTAATTGCAGGATGTCTTTGATATCGGCAATTATTTTATTGGCAAGATTATCGGCAACAGTCTCAGAATTACCTTCTGAATAGATGCGGATAATGGGCTCTGTATTTGAACGACGCAAATGTACCCATTCTTTATCAAATTCTATCTTTAAACCGTCAATTGTGGTGTACGGCTGTTTTTTGTATTTATCTTCCACTTTACGCAACAACCCGTCAATATCCATTTCCGGCGTCAGGGTGATCTTATTCTTCGAGATAAAATAACCCGGGTAAGTGCTTCTCAAACTTGAAACTGATTTACCATACTTAGCCAGATGGGTTAAAAATAAAGCTATGCCCACCAATGCATCCCTGCCGTAATGTAATTCAGGGTAAATCACCCCGCCATTGCCTTCGCCACCTATTACAGCATTCACTTCCTTCATCTTGTTAACCACATTCACCTCTCCTACAGCAGCAGCATGGTATTCACCGCCGGCTTTTTCGGTTACATCACGTAAAGCACGTGTTGATGAAAGATTGGATACCGTATTGCCCTTATTATGCTTTAACACATAATCAGCTACAGCAACCAGCGTATATTCTTCGCCAAACATGTTACCGTCTTCACATACAAAGCACAAACGGTCAACATCAGGATCGACAGCTATGCCAAGGTTAGCCCGCTTTTTTACCACTTCCTGCGAGAGTGCAACCAAATTTTCTGGTAGTGGTTCGGGGTTGTGCGGAAAATTGCCATCAGGTTCACAGTATAATTTATGAATAGTTTTTACGCCTAAGGCTTCCAGCAATGCCGGTACAAATATCCCGCCTGTAGAATTCACGCAATCAATAACCACGCTAAAGTTCGCTTTGGTTATAGCTGCAACATCAACCAACGGAAGTACCAAAATATGGTCGATGTGTTTTTGCAGATAGCTATTATCAATGGTAACTGTGCCCAGGTCGTTTACGTCTGCATATTTCAAATCGGCTTTTTCCGCTATTTCAAGCACTTCTTTTCCCTCAGCATCACTAATAAATTCACCTTCCTCATTAAGCAGTTTTAAGGCATTCCATTGTTTAGGGTTATGGCTGGCTGTTAATATGATACCTCCCGCGGCTTGCTCACCCGGCACTGCTATCTCAACGGTTGGCGTTGTAGAAAGCCCAAGATCGATCACATCAATACCCAATCCTTGCAGAGTACCTACTACCAGATTATTAACCATAGTACCCGAAATACGGGCATCACGGCCAACTACTATCTTTTTCTTACCTGTCCGTTTCATGGCCCAGGTACCATAAGCTGATGTGAATTTTACAATATCTAATGGGGTCAGGCCATCGCCTGCAGCACCGCCTATGGTGCCCCTTATGCCGGAAATTGATTTAATTAATGTCAAAGCCTAAATGTGTTAAGGTGCAAAATTAAAAATATTTGGACTACAGCTATATAAAATCGGATAGTACTCCTAATTTCTTATATGTGTTCGAGATCATCATAAAAACACCATGCCTGCGAATAAGTTTTATGAAACTAACGCATCATAATATGTTTCGCGTATGCCGTAAATAACTATTTTTGAAACAAATTACCTGATGATCGATCACTTCATACAGCTCGACCGGCACTTATTCTATTTTATTAACCACGATATGGCCAATCCGTTTTTGGATTGGCTGATGCCCATAGTACGCGAACCCAAAACATGGATACCACTATATGTTTTCATTTTTTGTTTTTGTCTTTATCGTTACAGACTAACGGGATTATACATTATTGTACTGCTGGCATTAACTTTTGGTGTAGCCGATAGGGGCAGTGCCGGATTGGGCAAACAGCTCTTCAAACGGGTGAGGCCCTGCAATGATCCGACTATGGTGAATATGGTCACGACACGTATACCATGCGGTACAGGGTACAGCTTTCCGTCTGCTCATGCGAGTAACCATTTTGCCATAGCTTTTTTCTTATGCCTTGTGTTTTACAAAAAATGGAGATGGATATGGCTGTGGGCCATATTATGGGCTGTATTGGTATGTCTTGCACAAGTATATGTTGGTGTACATTATCCTTTTGATGTAACTGCCGGTGCAATATATGGCACTATTATAGGCTCACTGTTCGCTTTATTGTTTAAAAAACTAAACCCGGACTTCTGATGGACATCTGGAAAGTGGTCATTTTGTTCCTGGGCGCCTTTACCGGCGGTATGCTGGTATTTTTATTCAAAGGCGATAACAGCAAAACATTAAAGCTGGTACTATCCTTTAGCGGTGCTTACTTGTTTGGGATCACGGTGCTGCACCTAATACCAGACGCTTATCACGGGAACGACAATTATGTGGGCGTATTCATCCTTATCGGTTTCTTGTTCCAGATAGTGCTTGAGCAATTCTCGGAGGGCATCGAACATGGGCACGTTCATAAACCCAGCCACGAGCATATTGCTTTCCCGTTAGGCATATTGATCAGTCTTTGTGTCCACGCTTTTTTAGAAGGCATGCCTATAGCCGAAGGCAATCAAAACCAGTTAGTTTACGGTATTGCATTGCACCACATACCCGCAGCTTTTGCTTTAGCTACTGTGCTGCTTTCTAACGGTCAAAGCAAAGGTAAAACTGCATTCTTTATCGTGTTATTCGCTATAATGGCGCCGGCAGGATACTTTTTCAGTGATAAATTAAGCTCTGGAGGTATCGGAAACTTACAAAAGTATTATGGCCGCATTATGGGTATTGTGATCGGGATATTCCTGCACATTTCTACAACGATACTGTTCGAATCAAGCTCCGATCATAAGTTTACCATCCGAAAAATGATCGCCGTTATTCTGGGAGTGGGCATTGCCCTTGCGGGATTTTTGGGCGAGTTGTAAATGTATTATCCTCTTAACTTATCCAGCAGATCGCTTAACTGGGCTGCTTCAGTTTCCGTAAGATTGCTTTTAAGGATTTCTTGTGTTTTAAATTCCTTATCCATCTTAGCCAACACTTCCAGTCCTGCATCACTGATACGGATATCAACGGCCCGACGGTCCTTATTATTGGTACAGCGTGAAACAAGTCCTTTTTGAACCAGGCGATCAACTATACGGGAAGCGTCCGACATTTTGTCGATCATACGCTCTTTGATCAGGTTCACAGTAGCAGGATTGGGATATTGCCCGCGCAAAATGCGGAGCACATTGAACTGCTGGTTGGTCAATTTATGCTTTTCAAATTTGCAGCGAAAGGCATTGTTCAGCCAGCCATAGGTGTAAGAAATATTGATAACTGCTTTATGATAATTATCCTCAAAGTTGGTGCTTTGTATTTCCTCTTCAATACGCATACTTAACTTAGGTTGGTACTATTACAAAGATGATGAATTATTTTTTAACTTGTTTAGGTTCTTTGGGCTTGCCATAGTCCCAGGGGCAATGCAAGCATTTGTTCTTACAGCAATAGCCGCGTTTCAGGTGATATTCCTTTGTAAAAACAAAAAGGCCTTGTTCATTTATATAATAATCAACTCCCTCTATCAGCATTTTAATTCAATATTTTCACAAAGATGCTATCTCCAAAATGCTTTTTCAAATGATTACCATCGCCATGCAATGTCCAAACCTGTTTAGGTTGTGTCCGCTCAATGGTTTGCAGTATATCATTCCAGTCAGCATGGTCTGATATAAACAAAGTATCGTTCTGGTTTACCTGTAAATTCTTCCACCCAGACGCAAATAAGCGCTTTACCCCAGTTGCCCGATAATAACTGTCAAATGTAAAAGGCGGAACGATATACACATATTCGCGTTGCTCTTTCATCAATTTACGACCATATAGCTGATGTTTACCGATGTCGATTCCCTGCTTTTGGTAAACCGTATTTAAGGGCATAATGCTGTGATGGACAAGTACTGTTTTTTGCGGTGCATAGTCGTTTATCAGCCTGATCAGACGCTGGCTTTTACCCAGGCCATACGCACCCAACAATATATTGCTTTTAATATCGTTCAGCTTTTCTATTTCCTTAACCGGATCAGGATGAAGTACATTTGGATTAGCAAAAGTACTTTCCGTTATCAGCACGTCGGTTTTTACCCACTCAATCGGTTCGCAGGTAACATCAGTTTGTAATTTATAATCGCCGGTATATAGATATTTGGTGCCCTGGTATTCCATTAGCACCTGCGCTGATCCCAGCATATGCCCGGCAGGAATGAATGTAATTTGCACTCCTCCAATACTAAAAGGCTTATCGTAACTAGCCATATTAAAAACCTTTGCCGCATTTTTGCGATATCGCAATTGCATAAAAGCGGAGGTTGCTTCTGTACAATAAACTTCGTTATTACCGGCAATAGCATGATCGGCATGGGCATGTGAGATCACAGCTATTTTTACCGGCTCTTGCGGGTCGATATAAAAATCACCGTATTTACAGTAAAGACCCTTTGGATCGAAATAAAGGAAATCTTCTATTATCATCTATTACTATAGTCATTATGTCATTAAGGCATGGGGTCATTATTTCAAATTCAATCAAAAAAAATGACTGAATGACCAAGTGACTTAATGACCAATCGATAAAAACTGTTGATGTAATTTGAGTACCTGCGGTATAACCAATTCCGTGTCATCATTTCGGATAACGAAATCAGCCATGTCAGCTTTCTTTTCTTCCGGGAACTGCCTGGTTTCGCGGCTTAGAATTTCGTCGCGTGTTAGGTTATCACGCTGCATCACTCTTTTAATCCGCAGGTCAAGCGGCGCTGTAACCATAATGTTCTTATCACAAACCATGTACGAGGTGCTTTCAAACAATAAGGCAGCCTCCTTCAAAATATAAGATACGCCGCTAATTTCTGCTACCCAATTATCAAATGCCCTGAAAACCGCCGGATGCACCAGGGAATTAAGCTTTGCTAATTGAACTGCATCATTAAAAACAATGTTGGCAATGTATTTACGGTTAAGCGAACCATCATCAAAATACGCTTCGTCGCCAAATGCTTCCTTTAAGCCATCTATCAGTATATCGTCCGTAACCATTACCTCCTTTGCCGCATCATCAGCATAAAAAACGGGCACGCCCAATATCTCAAATACCTTGCTCACAGTGGTTTTACCACTCCCTATATTGCCAGTGATGCCGATCTTAAGCATTATTTGCGAATGATAAAGTCAATATTTTGCGGTTCAATTTTAACGATCTTACAAAATGCCGGTACACGTGAAAGTTTCACTGGCAGCGTATTATATCCCCGCTCGCGCCAAAGGTCCAGATCAGCGGATGCCTCGAAAAAGTCCTCATCCATCTCAGGATAACGGTTCAGTGAGGTAGTGAAGGTAACGCTTACTTTCTGCGGAAATATCTTAACGTTGTAAAACTCATGATTATTGATGAGCTTCACCGGAATTTGCAATGTTTTTTCCGTGTATTCGTCCACAGGCACCTTTACCTGTACTGCTTTAGGGTAGATACTTAAATTTCCTTCTCGTACTGCTTGCAGGTTAACCGTAGTACGCACCGTTTCGTCCACACTATCAACTAATAGTGAATCAGTAGGCCAATATTTTATCCTGTCGATAACATTATCCGGTCCGCTTATGGTAACTTCAGGCGGATTGATGGCAATATTCCCTGACTGAGAAAACTGGCGCTGGAAACTAATACCAGAAAGAAGTTTTACGGGTACCTTCTTTACTTTGCGGCCTGAAAAATCGAAATAAAGTGTATCCGGATCAAAAGAAATGATCTGTTGGTCAAACTCCTTCTTGTCATTGATATTTTTTAACTGCGAGGTAAGTACCACATAGTCCCTGCTATCCAATGTGCGCAGGTCAACCGTTACCACTCTATTAACCGCCGACATTCTTGAAAAAAGCATCTGCCAGCCAGTACCTTGTAATGTGGCGTTAATTGTATCGGCCTGCAATGCATGAAAAGCCTTCTTTTGCGGCGCATTCTTATAAGACAGAGCCACCCTTACACTATATTTAAAAGTACTGGAAAATGTAGTAAATATCCAGGCAAGGATCGCCAATACCAGGCATGTAAAAAATGCCGATAAACGCCTTCGTTCCGTTGCCGATAATTTTATTAAAGCCATTTTAAAAGCTAATAGCGGAAAGCACAAAGGTAAAAGCTAAATAATAGATTTTTGCTTTACTCTGGGCTTCCCGCTATGATCCTGTTTATTAAACAGCTTGGTTATGCTTTAGTATTTTTGGCTGTATCCTTTGCTGCCGCGGGCGCATTAAGTGCCTTCGACGACTCAAGTGATATAGCTGATTTTTCAAAGCGTATTTTATGTCCGCCTTCAGTTTCAACAAGAATAGTAGTTTCAAAAATATCTACGATCTTGCCATGAATACCGGCAGTAGTAATTACCTTATCGCCTTTTTTCAGCTCCTCCACATACTTTTTCTGATCCTTTTGTTTCTTTACCTGCGGCCTGATCATGAAGAAATAAAATATAACAATGATCAATATCATTGGCAGAAACATTCCTAACCCACCGCCTGCGGCCCCACTGGCCTGTAATAAAATGGTTGCTATCATCTTTAAAATAAATATTAATTAGTGCTTTGTTATTTTGCTACGTCTACTTCACCTATCATATGCACAATATTTTGCGCCGGAACCGTATTAGCAGTAACTACAATTTGTTTATCCTGTAAACCCATTTTGCCGGTACTGTTAAAGGTCACCGCTATAACGCCCTGTTCACCCGGCTTTATAGGTGTATGCGGCCATGTAGGTATGGTACAACCACATGAGGCTTGTGCACCGGAAACGATCAATGGTGTTTTACCTGTATTGGTAAATTTAAAATCATAGTTTACTGTTGTTCCGGCTGTGATCTTGCCAAAGTCATGCGTTTCTTTTTCAAATTTCATTTTCGGCGCATCGCTTGCAGATGCTGTTGTACCTGAATTACTTGAGGAATTTGAATGGCAGGCCACCATTAAGCTTAGAGCTGCGAGGCCAAAAAACAACTTTTTCATTAGATCTATATGAGTTTAATATTTATTCTTTCGTAAAAGCGCTATTACTCATCAATCAGCCCTCTTCCTGTTTTCTTTATTACGTTACCGGCTTTTAATTCGTATAAAATCTTGTCTAATATACCGTTTATAAATGAATTACTTTTTGGCGTGCTAAACTCCTTGGATATTTCCAGGTATTCATTAATGGTTACTTTAACAGGTATCGAGTTAAAGTTAACAAACTCCGTTATCGCCATTTTCATCAGCAGGGTATCCATCATCGCAATACGGTCGGGCTCCCAATTCTGAGTTTTTTTGCCGATCATTTCCTGGTATTCTGCATCATGCCTGATGCATTGCTCAAATAGGTTTATGATAAATTCCCTGTCTTCTTCCCAATTACCGGTTACCTCGGCCAGTTTGTTCTGTTTAGGGTCGTCGAACGAGAAGTTTTTAAATGTTTTGGCTATAAGCGCTTGCAAAACATCTTTATCTACCGGCCAGAAAATGAATTTATCTTCAAAAACCTGTTCTGCAAGAAGTGATTTCAGAATAACCTTTTTAAAGATGAATTTGATAATATCCTTATCGCTATGCAGGGTATCGTCTGTTTTTTTTAGGTATTCAGCATACTCCGGTGAGTTTTTCAGAATGGTAAACAGCGACTTTGCCAGCTCCGGATCAAATCCCCAGGATACCTTATATTTTTTTACGGCGCTCAAATATTCCGCATTTTTATCCAGCGAAAGAATAAAACGGTTCTGCAGCAGCTTAAGGTTCGGTGCAAGATCTTCAGCTGTTGGCAGATGCTTATTGGCCCTTTCTGTGGCATCAGTATCGGCATAATGCGCTACCTCCGAAATCAGTGAAAGCATCCAGATATACATCTCGTATACCTTGTCAACGCTTTGCAACAGGTTCTTTTCGTGATACTTAATGTCCTTATTGTCCGACTGATGGTAGGCGTACAACGCCTGCAATACTTTTACGCGTAAATGTCTTCTGTTTAACATGGTAATAAAGAACGGTTTCGGATGGTTCCGGTTTTTAAAATTAATAGGTTGATTTTACTTTTTTTATGTCAGCTATTCGCTTCTCAGCTATTTTGTTTGCAGCTTCTATGGTTGATATTTTTTCAGCTTTTGAAAGCTTCAAAACATTCCTTGTTGCCTCATAAATATTTTCAGTAAGCTGCATGGTGCGTTTCTTGCTGAATCCCATTAATTCCGAATAGCAATTGATAACACCGCCTGCATTTATTACATAATCGGGCGCAAAAAGCACACCTCGTTCCATCAGCATACGGCCTTGCTCAAACTCATCTTCTAACTGGTTATTTGCCGATCCCGCTATGATAGAATATTTAAGTTTTTCTATTGTCTGCGCATTAATGGTTGCCCCTAATGCACATGGCGAATAAATGTCTGCTTCGATATCAAAAATGGTATTGTTAGATACTGCCTGGGCACCATATTTTTTGGCGACCTGTATAGTACGTTCTTCGTTAATGTCGCTAACATATACCATAGCGTTTTCATCACGCAGCAAACGCACCAGGTTTTCGCCGACATGACCGATGCCTTGCACAACTACAGATCTGCCTGCGAGGCCATCATTGCCATTCAATTCCTTCAACGCAGCCTTTATACCCATGAACACGCCGAGCGCAGTGATCGGTGAAGGATCGCCACTACCACCGATAGACTCAGGCACACCCATTACATATTGGGTTTCCATGCGGATATATTCCATATCACGGGGATTTGTACCAACATCTTCAGCTGTAATGAATTCGCCGTTCAGGTTTTTGATAAAGCGCCCAAACTTACGCAGTAAAGCTTCGGTTTTGTCCCTGCGTGAATCACCTATAATTACTGCCTTACCACCACCAAGATTAAGACCCGCCACAGCAGCTTTATAGGTCATGCTTTTGGATAAACGCAGCACATCATTTAGTGCGTCAGCTTCGGTCTTATAGGCCCACATACGAGTTCCGCCCAAAGCCGGCCCCAATGTAGTATCGTGAATAGCGATTATTGCTTTAAGACCGGTGTCTGGATCATTGCAGAACACTATTTTTTGATGCCCGAACGCATTCATCTGGTCAAAAAGGGATTCGCTTGTAGTTTGAGCTGACATGTATAAATAGCAGATATTTCTTAACAGGGTCAGCGACAAAAGTATGTGTTTTTTTTATAGTGGCAAACTATTTTAGTCAATACGTACAGTCAGTAGTCAATACATAATTAAGCTTTTAGATGTTAATACCACCCGATTGTAAAACTATGGTCTATTGATTATCCGCTATCAACTTAAAAACGAAAAAGTATAACTTTGTTCGAGAACTATGAAAAGCCTTGCATACCTGAATAAATTCTTTTATAAATACCGCTGGCGACTGATACCGGGTGTGTTGTTTGTTATAATATCTAACGTTTTCAGCGCAATTATGCCTACTATTATTCGTATCGCTTTTGACATGGTGTCTGAAAATATTTCTTTATATCATTTATTTTCAGGGTTCGACAGGCAAGCACTTATCTATGAAATCTTCGGCGAAAGCACGTTATTTTTCGGAGCTATTGTATTAGCGTTATCACTTTGCCGGGGATTATTCCTGTTCCTGATGAGGCAAACTATTATCCTAATGTCGAGGCATATTGAGTACGATCTCAAAAACGAAATGTATGCCCATTATCAACTACTGTCACTTGCTTTTTACCGCCGCCATAACACCGGCGACTTAATGAACCGTGTAACCGAAGATGTAAGCCGCGTACGCATGTATTTGGGGCCGGGTATTATGTATACCATTAATACAGTAACGCTTTTCATTATTGCTATATGCTTTATGGTGACGGTGAATTTAAGGCTCACGTTTTTCTCAGTACTTCCTTTACCTATCCTGGCACTTACCATCTATTACGTTCATAATATTATTAATTTCCGCAGCGAGAAAATACAACAACGCTTATCGGCACTATCAAGCTTTGTGCAGGAAAATCTCTCCGGCATCCGTGTTATTAAATCTTATGTAAGAGAAAAGAGCGTGCGCAACCGTTTTACCGACGAAAGCGAGAATTACAAAACACATTCCATGGCGCTGGTGAAAGTGCAGGCGCTCTTCTATCCTATTATGCTTTTGCTCGTGGGCTTAAGCAATGTTATCATCATGTATATTGGAGGTGTTGAAGTGATGAAAGGCAATATAACACCTGGCAATATCGCCGAGTTCATTATGTATCTTAACACCCTTACATTCCCGGTAATGTCATTGGGTTGGGTTACTTCTCTCATCCAGCGTGCCGCTGCCTCACAAAAACGGATTAACGAGTTTTTACATGAAGAGCCCGAGATCAAATCGCCGATAGCACCTTTACATACTATAGCGGGCAATATTGTTTTTAATAATGTGTCTTTTACATATCCTGATACCGGCATCCAGGCACTGAGAAACATTTCGTTTACCGCAGAGCCTGGCGAGATCATCGCCATCATTGGGCGCACAGGTTCAGGTAAATCAACCATCGCTAACCTTATTATGCGCATGTATGATGCCGTTGAAGGAACTATATCTATAGATGGCATACCGTTGCAGCAATTCAACCTTGATAATTACCGCTCGCAAGTGGGCTTTGTGCCGCAGGAGGTATTCCTCTTTTCTGACACCATCGCCAATAATATAGCCTTTGGCATGGATGTATTGGATATGCCTAAAGTTGAACAGGCAGCAAAAGATGCGGCTGTATACAGCAATATCATGGAGCTTGAAAAAGGTTTCCAGACATTAATAGGAGAAAGAGGCGTTACACTTTCGGGTGGTCAAAAGCAGCGTGTATCCATAGCGAGGGCTATTGCAAAGCATCCGCAGATATTGATATTCGATGATTGCTTATCGGCGGTAGATACCCGAACCGAAGAAGAAATATTAAGCAACATGGGCAGCATCATGAGCGGTAAAACCAGTATCATCATCGCCCATCGTATCTCGACCATCAAAAATGCTGATAAAATATTGGTTATGGACGATGGACAGATAGTTGAACATGGCACCCACGATGAATTAATGGAACGCAGGCAGGTTTATTTTGAATTATACGAAAAGCAACTGCTGGAAGAGGAAGAAAACGCTTAAAACCTTAACTAATAAAATAAAATATCGCGCATTGCACAAAAAAATACAACAATATTGTTTTT
>JBQCEA010000589.1:0-7059 GCA_051960695.1 Mucilaginibacter sp.
TCCGTAAGCGGTAAAATACAACTTGCCGCTTTTATTTTATTTTCAGAGATCACCACAGCACCGTCATGCAGGGGGCTGTTTTTCTGAAAGATACTTTCGAGCAATCGCTTGGAAATTTTTGAGTCGAGCAGTTCACAACTGTTCTGGTAGAATTGCTCATCATAAAACTTGGCAAATACGATAAGCGCCCCCGTGCGGGTTTGTTTCAAGCTTTTGCAGGCATCTATAATAGGCTTTATGCGAGCGTAGTTATTCTTTTCATCCTCTGCCTTGCCGAAAAAATAACGCCACCATGCCTTATTTCGCTGCAGCGAGGCATTCTTACCGACCAGCAGCAGGAACCGTCGTATCTCCTGCTGAAAGACGACAATGACCGCTATAATACCCACATTAACAAAGTTTTGCAGGATGGCGGTAAGCAGCTTCATCTGCAATGCTCTTACTACAAAAAAGAGGACATAGATCAGCGCCAGGCCAATAAAGATATTCGCAGCAATAGTTCCACGGATAAGGCTGTAAAGCTGGTAGACAATAAAGGCTACCAGCAAAATATCCAGAACATCAAAGACAGTAAAATGAAAGTGGCTGAGATCAAACCATTGCATATGGCGAAGTTAAGATTTTCCGTTAAACTAACCAGTTAGACAACGATCACATATCCATTCCTTCCATTTTATTCTTGTGGTGCCCCATCATCATTAATGCTGGAGTAATGCGTAAATAAACTTCGAAACTAACTGGAGTGTCGCCATAGAGCGTCCTGAGCGGTATGGGCGATACATTGAGTGTTGCCTGCATGCCTCCGCTAAGATTGGTTTGGCCAATACTGGCTAATATGGTATTAGCCCCTAACGTAAAGCCGTTGATGTTGAAATTGGGATTAAGCGGGTAGGTATTGGTTAAAGCCAATTCTTCTGCATCTTTCTGTACATATTCATAACGCCCGTATAAAGCGGCTTTGTGCATCTGCCAGCTGCTTTCTAATAAAAAAGAAGGCAAAGTTTTCTGATTATCTGAAAAATGGTTCTGTCCGTAAACCAGAGTCGTCGCAATGTAACTATCGCCATTGAGTGTTTTGGTATAAATAGCAGATGCGGTAAAGCGGTCGACGTTTTGTTGCGGTTCTAATGCTTCCGGACTATGTATCCATCCGTTGGATACCTGCAGCGCCCACTCGTCCGTTGGGTTATAGGATAAGCGCACCGAGTAAGAATCGAATCTTGGCTTATCGAAATTATAGCGGTACTCATCCGGTTCACGGCCGGTAAAAATGGAACCTTCAAGCTTCACATCGCTGTACCTGATGCCCAGTGTTGCCACACCGAAGGTAATATGTGTTGCATCAGCATAATGATGACTTAATGGGGCATCCGGGTCATTCAATGCCGAAAGACGGTGCATAAACACCGGAGGGCCTAATGCGGGTTCGCCGGGATAACCGATCGATGCTGAAATGTCAGTATTCTTAGCGATCCGTTGTGTATAATTCGGACTGATCTCTGCAAACAGGTCGTGCGGATGTTGGATATCCACCAGCGGCTTGCCTTTGTATGATTCCCCGGTTTGGAACAGCAAAGGATAGCCTCCGGGCCCAACCAGGAAAGGATCGAACGAGAACATGGTATTAATGGAAAACAAGCCGTTTTTACCGACCTGTCGTTGGGTCATGCCCATAAACCAGTCAGGCGCATCAAACTGCTTTCTACCACGACTTCCTTCTTTAAAAATATCCTGGTTGGTATAGCGCAGAAAAATGCCATAATGGATCATGGTCATCCATTTTTTACCGTGGAACATGTATCCATATATCGGTGATTGGTCAGGCACCCATGATGTACCTGAACCGTCGCGGTTCATAGGCAGGTCAAGCGAATACTGGCTGTTCATCATCATGGGCATGGTGGTATCCACTTTGGTTTTCACGGAACTATCCATTTTCATACCATGCACCTGGGCAAAAGCATGCGGAATGGTTACGGTTATTATAAGACAAATGAGTAAGTTTTTCATAGACAGAAAGAATTACAGAACATTAAACAAATTATACTCCAGCCTGACAAGGTATGTGTTTTGGGTTGTTCGTACCATGCTGTTGTAAAGTGGTGTACGGTACGAAAAATCTACCCGAAAAACACTGTTGAATATCAGTTGAACAGCCGGGGCAATATCCAGGTAGCTTTGCGAATAGCCCGGATTTTTTTTGCCCAGCAATTCAGCATAAATATTAACGTTGACCTGGTTGTAGCTCTCATACTTTCTTGGCAGCAGCAGGTAACCCGCTGATAAGGTATAACCCACTGCATCATGGGCATTTTTTACAGGCAGGTAATAGCCACCTAAATTATTGAAAGCATGCAGATAGCTTGTTGATGCAGATAAAGCCAGTTTATGCATAAGTTTGGTAAAAACCACTCCTGTTTGCAGGCCGCTGTTATCTCCCTCAAGCCCTATTTCCTGGTTAACCAACGGATTGTTTATTGCAGACGCTTTAATAAAAGCTGCGCCTCGGAAATGGCTTTGTACAGAATCAATAGAAAGAAAACGATACTTGGCATATACGCTGCCGCCTTCAAAACGCTGATTGTTGTAATAGTAATCCGATTCATATAATGCGCCATGCACCATTAAGCTTTTGCTCGCGCCGAGCATTACTTCAAGTGTGGTCCGGATTTTATAATCCGGATTAAAGTACCCCTGGTTTTCCAGACGTATGCCGATTGAATGAGCAGCCATGTTACTGGCCGGCTCCGTATTGACATATAATTCCTGCGAAAAGACAGGGCATGCCATCCCTGTCATGATCAGTATTAGCCATGCAATTTTCATAAGGCTGAAAATTATATGGCGATATGGTAAACATGTCCTGATCCGGAGCCACTCGTTTCAGTGCCATATTTCTTGTATACAGATGCCGGCGCGAAACCTTTGTCGACCACTGTAGCAGTTATGATGCCGGTGAGTGGTTTGTTGCCATTTACCACCTGGTACGCACTACCCTCATAATTAAAAGAGTTCCCGGTTACTTTAATGTTATCAAGGTTGAAAGTAACCTTCAGGTTGTTAACATAAAATCCGGCATTCTGTACCTTTTTGCTGATCTGATCCAGGTTAACAGGTACATCTTTTTTAAAGGTGATAGTAAATATATTACGGTTCAGGTCAGCTTTGATGTCGTCAATAAAGCCGAGGGTACGTAATGATTTTTCGGTTGCTTTGGAACACATGGAGCAGGTAAGGCCGCTTACCTGTAATTCAGCTTTAGTGAATTGCGCATTTGCAGCGCCTGCTGATAAAATAAAGATGGCTATAAATATTTTCAGAGTTTTCATGATGATCAAAAATTAAATCGTAAAAAAGAGACATAAGCAGCATAGCTGCATTAAAATGAATACGATAATCTGAGATCAGATCCTGAAATTGCGGTTTTGTAGGAATATGGGAATTGCGTGGGCGACCGGCGGACCACGGTAAGAAGCTTTGTCGATCAGTACTTCCTGAACAGACGGCACCGGATTTTCAGAAAATATTTTAGGCAGATCAACCGCAAAAGTCTTTCCCCCGAAGGAAAATGAGCCTGTTTGATGGGCATCCTTAACCTTCACTTCGAAATGCTTGTCTTTACAGCATTTCATTTTGCCTGTTTCCCGGCCGTTAGTGCAGTCTTTAACTGGGGCGTCGATCTTGACCGAGGAAAGCTGGTTGAAACAATAATGCAGATTAAGCACAAATCCGGATACCGTACCGAGGTACAATATCATAAGCATTATGATGGCCGGCTTTTTTAACATAAAACAAAATTACTTCTTTACAAAACCATTACCAATAGCTTAAGATCAGTTTCAGGTAATAATTAATATCTTAGTAACTGTAAAAACGAAAAACCATGAAACGTATATACTTCTGTTTGGTTGCTATGCTGCTGGCATGTGCTTCGCAAACCAGTTACGCACAATCACTCAAAATTCCGCAGTTAAGTTCAACACAAACCATTGACCAGGAACTCGGTCTTGGAAAGATCACTTTAACTTATTCTCGTCCCAATATTCGTGGTCGTAAAATATTTGGTGGCATGGAGCCGTATGGAGTTGTTTGGCGTACAGGGGCAAACGCTGCTACCACTATAACCTTTACCGACGATGTAACCATTGAAGGCAACAAAGTGCCTGCCGGTGAATATGGCTTGTTCTCTATTCCAGACCAGAACGAATGGACTATCATCCTCAGCAAAACACCGAACCAATGGGGCGCATATACTTACAAACAGAGCGACGACTTCCTGCGCTTTAAAGTAAAAACCATTCACCATACCGATCCGCTGGAGACGCTGACCATGCAATTCAATAATGTAGATCAGACCAAATGTGAGCTTGAACTTCGCTGGGAAAATATTTCATTCTCGTTCCATATCAGCACCGACGTTGATTCAAAGATCATGACTAACATCGATGATGTAATGAACAATGATAAAAAGCCATACTTCCAGGCGGCGATGTATTATTATGAGAATAATAAAGACCTGCATAAAGCGCTGGAATGGATAAGCACAGCCGACCAGGAACATCCGAATTCGCCGTTTTATAAAGTTTGGAAAGCCCGTATACAATTAAAAATGGGCGATAAGGCAGGAGCGTTGCAAACAGCACAAGAAGGCGTTAAGCTGGCCCAGCAGCAAAATGATAAAGAATATGAACGGCTGAACCAGGCCGTAGTCGACCAGGCGAAAAGTTAAGTAACTAATTCTGGGCTTGTCGGGTAAGCTGGCAGGCTCAGAATAAAGTATACTGCAGCTGCCCCTTCTCAATTACTGTATTTAAATTTCCCGAGGAAGGTACAGGCACACCATCGATATGATAAACCTGTGTTTCGCCGTGGCGCGAAGCAACGATGATCTCTGTACCTTCGGCATGACGGCTAAATAATTCATGAACTAATTCAGGGCGGTTATTATCCTGTGAAAGGTGCGACAAAAGCAGGTGACTCATGAATGCCGGCCGGTGCGTTAAGAAAACCTCTAAAGCCTGCCTGTTTGATAAGTGGCCTAATCCACCGCTGATCCGTCGTTTTAAATGATACGGATAACGGCCCTTTTGCAGCATTTCCTCATCATAATTAGCCTCCAGGAACGCTGCATGGCATTTGGCGAAATGCTCAGTTACGTGATTGCAGGCCATACCTATATCAGTAAATACTCCAATGGTTACCTTATCGTCATTGATCACAAAGCTGTGCGCGTGCGCCGCGTCATGGAATTTTGGAAAAGCCGAAACGGTTATCGAACCTACCGTAACAGGCTCATAAGCTTTGAACGATATAATCAGGTGATGTTCCAACTGTAAACGACTGCTTTGCAAAGTGGCAGGTGTAATATAAACCGGCAGTTGGTACTTTTTTGATAGCACGGTTAGGCCATTGATGTGGTCGCTGTGCTCATGTGAAATGAAGATTGCCTTAACTTTTTGCATCGATAATCCCAGGCGTTTCATGCGGCGTTCGGTTTCACGACAGGAAATCCCAGCGTCGACCAGCACAGCTTCCTGTGCATTGCCGATATAATAACAGTTACCGTTACTGCCTGAATTTAAGGATGCAATAAAGAGGGACATTCTGGTACAAATTAACCTCATTTAAGTGGCATTTTCCAGTGCCGGGCAAAATATATCTTTCCTCATTATCCGTCTAATTATGAGTAATCTAAAATAAATGAAGAAAAACTTTTTCGAAAAACAAATGTTTTATTTCGTAAAAAGATAAATATGGCGCAATAGAAACTCAATTTCCGGTCAAAATTAAATTTAGCAAAGTCATGAAAAGTTCAATTGTTTCGAGTGTCTTATTCCTCTTATTAGGCATAGGGTTATGCTCAAATGCTGCTGCTAAATCTAAATATCACAACACGAAGCCAGGCGAAGAAGTCAGTCTGATCCCTTTACATCACAACAGAGGATTTGCCGTAATGGTAGATAAGCAGGAACCAGGAAAATCAATGGTGATCGTTTACGACGCATACAATACCCCGGTGTTTAAAGATATGCTGACAAGCGATAAGCGGGCTGAAAAGAAATATCTTTTGTCAGACCTTACCGACGGTATTTACAGCGTTGAGGTTTATTCAAAGGGCCATGATGTAAAAACCAACTTTTATATCTACAACAATGGCCGAAAGAGAGTAGTGGATATTATGTAAAGCGTCCTGTTAAAAATGTCCATGCTGAAAGCATTACCGGTTCCGGTGATGCTTTTTTTATACCGTTTCCGATTGATTTAGCCGATGAACACCCTAAATGCTTCGATAAACGCCGTTCTTTTGCCCACAAGCGCTATATTTTGTTAATTATGAGGCTGTTATAAGCTAAAATCTGCCAAAAAGTGCCGTTCGTCTATACCTTTAGCTTGGTGGTCTAATACATTTTTTTAGATGTGTAACTAACTGTTCCTTTGATCATTCAAATAACGAAGCACATTAGGTTTACATTAAAAATAAAAAAGATCATGAAAAAATCAATCGCATTCGCAGCTCTTTTAGCAGTATTAAGCACAAGTGTTTTTGCCGCTGCTCCATCAAAAGCTAAAGCTCAAAATTCAGACGAGGCTGTAAGCTTTACCGCTTTAAAAAACGACTCAGGCTTTGGCGTATCAACTGCTGAAAAATCAACAGTTATTTTTTACGACCAGGATAACAACGTAATATTCAAAGACCGTTTATCAAAAGGCGCACCTGCCGAAAAAGGATATATCGTTACAGGCCTTGACAATGGCACCTATACCGTTGAAGTAAAAACCGGCAATAGTACTGTAAAGAAACAACTTCATGTTTATGAAGATGAAGGAAGCAAGTCTTACTTCTTTATGCAATAATAGCCGTTAACGTTAAATAAATTCCGATCCCTTGAAGCATCATCCTAACGGTGGTGCTTTTTTGTTTTGTAAAAAACAAATCCCTGTTTCTATCTTTAGCGCATGGATCAAACACAAAATTTGCCGCAATTGGATGATGCCGAACTTCGGGTACTGGGCTCGATGATGGAAAAAAGCCGCACTACACCTGATTATTATCCTATG
>JBQCEA010000590.1:0-2181 GCA_051960695.1 Mucilaginibacter sp.
CGCAGTTTTATCTTGTGGATTCTATCGGTAAAAAAATAAAAGTGGTTAGCGAAGTAGCAAAAGCCATCGGATTGAAAAACTTAAAAGCCGAACATATACGAGCCGAGGAAGTGCCTGGTAAATTCGACTTTGTGGTGTCACGGGCCGTAACGCGGCTAAAGGATTTTTATCCATGGGTAAAAGACAAGTTCAATAAAGAATCCAAAAACACGCTGGCAAACGGCATCCTGTACCTAAAAGGCGGCGATCTGACAGAAGAAATAACCGAATCAGGACTGAATGTTCAGCAATATTACCTCAAAGATTATTTCACGGAAGAATTCTTCGAAACCAAACAAGTTATCTACATCAAAGCCAAATAACTACTTTGAGCTGGTTGTTTTCGTTGTATCCTTCTTCTTCTTTTTAAACAAGTTCAACGGATTAGGCGGAGGTGGCGGGCCACCAGGAGGCGGCGTACCTGGCTTTATCGTAGCTTGATTATTTTTTACGGTATCAGCTTTTTTAGACTTGGTGGTGTCCTTTTTATGTTTTTTAAATATACTCAACGGATTTGGTGGAGGTGGCGGGGGCGGAGGTCCTTGAGACGGCTGATTTTGTGCGAAAACATCGGTTGAGATACATAATATTACCATTATCAGGGGCAGCATCAACAGGTATTTCAGCCTTGCCAAATAACCTGTACCTTTTTTGTTTTGAGTCATCATATTTAAAAAAGCCTAATTTGTCGCCGGGTCTTAGCAAAAGCAAGTTATTAAAATTTAATTGAATAATAAAAGTAATTAGCGTTCAGCTATTTAAAACAAATTGTAAATTTTAGTTGATCTCAAGCTTAAATATTTTGCTAAAAATTTGAGCAAATGCGGATTTTGTTCTATTTTCACAGCCATAAAACCTTTTCATGTCACTTCAGCATCAAATAGCTTTAACTTTTATACGCAATATTGGTCCTGCGCTTGCCAAATCGCTTATTGGGCATTTTGGTGATACGGAATCCATTTTTAAAGCTTCGAAGAACCGGTTGCTGCATGTGCCTGGCTTTGGTGAAAAAAGGATAGACATGCTGGATTTCGGCACAGCCCTCGCACGGGCTGAAGAAGAGCTGAAGTTTATCGAGCGCAACGATATTAACGTAATATTCTATACTGATCCTGAATACCCTAAGCGTTTAAAAAATTGCGCTGATGGCCCGGTGTTGCTATACTCAAAAGGTACTATTGGTCTGAATAAACGGCACGTGGTAAGCATTGTTGGTACGCGTAATGCGACGGATTATGGCAGGCAGCTTTGCCGACAACTGATCGAGGAGCTACAGCAATATGATGTACTGATAGTAAGCGGTTTGGCCTTAGGAATTGATACAGCGGCACATAAAGAAAGTATGCGCCAGGGCCTGCAAACGGTTGGCGTTTTGGGACATGGACTGGACAGGATATATCCTTATCAAAACCGCTCGACCGCTGAAAAAATGCTTGAGAACGGTGGCCTGCTAACAGAGTTTCCTATGGGTACCACGCCTGACCGCGAAAACTTTCCGCAACGGAACCGTATAGTGGCCGGCTTAGCAGACGCAACTATAGTGATAGAGGCAAGCATAAAAGGCGGCGCTTTGATCACTGCCGAGATCGCCAATTCTTACAACCGGGATGTGTTTGCTTTTCCCGGTAGGGTAGATGACGAGTTTTCTGAAGGCTGCAACTTCCTGATCAGGAACAATAAAGCTGCTTTGCTAACTTGTGCCGCTGACCTGGCTTACAGTTTGGGTTGGGAGGAAGGCAATGGAATTAAGATTGCCCGTGAGCAATTAGCTTTGCCGATGGATTTGACAGAAGATGAACGATTGATATTTAACGTGATCCATCAGCATAAATCGCCTTTAGCGATTGACGACCTAACCATTAAAACTAATATGCCGATGAGCCAGCTGGCTATAAACTTGCTGAATATGGAGATGCAGGGCTATATTCGTTCGCTGCCCGGTAAAACGTATTGTCTTAATTAATCCTCTTTCGGGCTATCGTGCCATTTTAAAGTACCGGTGCCGGAACTTACCAACGACCAGTTATCAAACTCAAATTCGATCAGCCCGATGGCGCAAGTTGGGAAAGCAACAGACTGGCCCGTAAGATAATGTGTTATTTGCTCGATAGATGGATTATGGCCAACCAGTGCGATAAAATC
>JBQCEA010000591.1:0-2995 GCA_051960695.1 Mucilaginibacter sp.
ACTAAATTAGTTTTTAGTGTGGTTGCCGCGCAATATTTCGTCGACCATACCAAATTCCTTTGCTTCCTCGGCGATCATCCAATGGTCGCGGTCTGAAGCATCCCAAACCTTTTGGAAATCTGCACCGCTATGATCGGCAATGATCTGGTACAACTCCTTTTTCAGCTTGGTAATCTCGTGGTAAGTGATCTCAATGTCCGACTGCTGCCCCTGTGCACCGCCAGATGGCTGGTGGATCATCACCCTTGAGTGCGGTAAGGCAGCTCTTTTACCTTTTGTACCTGCACATAATAACACAGCCGCCATAGACGCTGCCATACCAGTGCAAATAGTTGCCACATCATTTGAAATAAATTGCATGGTATCATAAATACCTAAACCAGCATACACCGAACCGCCAGGTGAGTTGATGTAGATCTGAATATCACGCTTACTATCCGCCGACTGCAGGAACAACAATTGCGCCTGGATAATATTGGCAATGTTATCATAGATGGCATCGCCAAGGAAAATGATACGGTCCATCATCAAACGTGAGAACACATCCATCTGGGCAACGTTCAACTGACGTTCTTCGATAATGTAGGGTGTCATACCTATCGGCAGATTGCTTTTATCTACATTAGAAATAAATTTATCTACATAAAGGCTGTTTATACGATGATGCTTTACAGCATACTTTCTGAATTCGTTTTTATCAATGTTGCTCATGTTTTATCTTTATTATTATAGTTTATTGCGTTAAATATAGTTTATAGTTGAATATCATTATTCAATTAAAGTTTGTGCAAAGTAAAAAATTATGAGGTGTGGCCAAATAATACCAAACAAAAAAGCAACCCTTTTGAGTTGCTTTGATGAATAGTATCTTTAAACATGCTTATCTGAACATCGCAAAAATTTTATTAAAAGATTCTTCGTTTTACTCAGAATGACAATTCTTGTTAGGCGTCTTTTTCTGCCAGTTCAGCAAATTTTTTGTCAGATATTTCTTTCTGTTCTAAAGTAACAACGCTTTTCAGGTGATCTAACACTTTAAGCGCTTTCACTTCTTCAAATATCTTGTTTGCCTGTTCTTTATTTTGTAAAAACTGAACTGTATACTGTGCCAATTGCTCCTCGCTTAAAGGCTGCGGACTGTACATCCTGAACTGAGCATCCAAACGCATCTTTGCAGCCTGGAAAACTTCTTCATATTTGATCTCGATCTTGTTGTCTTTAATAACCTTATTCTCGATCAGCGTCCATTTCAAGTTTTGAGCAAAATCGTTATAACCACCTACCAGTTCCTCATCTGTCAGCTTTTCATTAGTAGCTTTCAACCAGCGTTTCAAGAACTCGTCAGGCAATTCGAATTTTGCTTTTTCAACACTGAGTTTATACAGATCATTTTGTAGCTTACGCTCTGAGTCCTGTGCAAACATAGCCTCAATTTCTTTGTTTATTTCAGCCCTGAACTCTTCTTCAGTTGTTACTTTACCTTCACCAAATAATTTGTCAAAGAACTGCTGGTTCAGATCGCTTTCCTCTAAACGGTTAACATTTTTAACTGTTAAGCGGAAATTCGATTTTACTTCAGCTGCTGTATCTTCATCGATCTTTAAAATGGCTGCAATACGTGCCGCATCATTTTTGTAAGCTTTCTGAATATCTAAAACAACTTCGTCATCTTTTTTCAAGCCGATAAGCGATTTTTTGATCTTCTCATCCTGAACCTGGTCAAGTCTAACTGAAGTAGTATTGCTAATGCCTCCCTCAAAAACAGAACCATCTGGCGAAAGCTGCACTAATTCGGCATAAAGCACATCCCCGTCTGCCGATACGTCAGGGTTTGTCATTTTGCCATAGCTTTTACGAATATTCGATATGCGTGATTCAAGTGTTTCAGCATCCGGTTTGATCACATATTGAGTAACCTTATCTTTTGATGAAAAGTCTATGTCAAAAGCTGGGGCCAATCCTACCTCGTAGTTAAATTCAAAATCGTCAGCAAAATCCCAATTGTACTGTTTGCTGTCATCCATTTTTGGCAATGGCTGCCCTAAAACTTCCAGCTGCTGTTCGTTGATGTAATTATTTAAAGTATCTGAAAGCAGGTTGTTCACTTCATCAACCAAAATGCTTTTGCCATACATCTTTTTAATGTGCGATGGAGGTACCATTCCTGGTCTGAATCCAGGGATCTTCGCTTTCTTAGCATGGTCACGAATGGCTTTATCAACCCGCGGCTGATAATCCTCAGGTTTTATATTGATGGTTACAATTGCATTTAGGTTGTCGATCTTTTCCTGTGAAATGTTCATCGTATTGCTCGTAGTTTTAACGTAAATTCCTTCAGATGCGGTTATAAATGTTTGAATACAACTGATTTTGGAGGGGCAAAGGTACGAAGATTTTTTATGAAATAACAGCGCAAAGGTTAATTCCACTGGTGACTGAAATCAATCGCCGATTTTATAGCCACAGGCTCAACTAATAGCTAAATAGATGTATCCCATAATACTCTGCGAGTCTTCAGTTACTCGCCATTTGTGACTCTTTATTCAACGTAAACTTCACTACTTGGTTTTTCACCGGCTTTATAGTTCGCAAATAGGTATAAATAGCACTCAGGTCCTGGTCGGTCATACCTGAATATACCCACCACGGCATAATGGTTTGAAAGTCCGTCGGACCGATCTTAGGCGCTTTAGACGGATCTTTAAACGTCCTGAACTTAGCCAAAAATTCGGCTTTTGTCCAGTTGCCAATCCCTGTTTCTTTATCAGGGGTAATGTTGGCCGTGCGTACGGTGCGGTTATTAGGCATTCCGAATGATCTTCCTCCTGCAAACTCCAGTCCGGGTATCAGTTCGCCTTTGTTGTCTTGAGAATGGCAGAATTTACAGGCAGCTATCTGCACCAGGTATCCACCATATTTTACTGTATCCTTCGGATCAGGCCGGGTACCGAATGTGGCTTTTTGCGGCATGGTATGCACCAGGATATTTAAAGGA
>JBQCEA010000592.1:0-4396 GCA_051960695.1 Mucilaginibacter sp.
ACGCACGAATTCTTAAGGCAGCGCGCTACCGGACATGGTTACAGCCCGATTATAGCTTCCGGAAAAAACGCTAATGTGCTGCATTATATTGATAATAACCAGGTTTGCAAGGACGGCGAAGTGCTGCTTCTGGATTTTGGTGCAGAGTATGCCAACTATAATGCTGACATGACCAGATCTATACCCGTGAATGGCCGCTTTACCAAACGCCAGCGCGATGTGTATGATGCTGTGCTGCGCGTGATGAAAAGCGCTACCAGGATGATTAAAGCAGGAGCTATATTAACAGAATACCAGGACGAAGTTGGCAAAGTAATGACCGGCGAACTGATCGGTTTAAAACTGCTTGACAAACATGATGTTGCCAAACAAGATCCTAAAATGCCGCTATACAAAAAATATTTTATGCACGGAACCTCGCACCACCTGGGTTTGGACGTGCATGATTTTGGTAATAGGTATAAGCCTTTTGAAGTAGGAAACATACTAACCTGTGAGCCGGGAATTTATATCCAGGAAGAAGGATTAGGTATCAGGCTTGAAAATGATATCCTGATCACTAAAGATGGCAATGTAGACCTGATGGCTGACATCCCGCTGGAAGCAGAACACATTGAAGAGATCATGAACAGTTAAAGTTGATTAAGTTAGATTGGGTTGATTAAGTTCAGATAATAATAACCATTCAACCTGATCCAGCTTATTCAACAAAGCCTTCAATAAACCCATACAAGTTAAATCCGGGTACGGAAACCATTTCTGCAATTCTTTTTTGCAGATCGTTTTTGTTGATATTACTCATCCGTTTTTGCTGGATAAGTTTATAAGCCTTTTCGGCTAATAGAAACTCCTTGCGGGTATTTACAGTTTGGCGGCGGGAAGTAATGAAATCAGTTACGTTCGTGATCCCGCTGTTTTGGGAAGCAATGGTTTTAAAAACCGGGGTTTCGATGCCCTTTTGCTGCACCATTTGTTTAAGGTTATTGGCAAAAACATCAGCACAGTCACGGTCGGCTTTGTTGACGATAAAGGCGTCAGCGATCTCCATTAATCCTGATTTGATGCTTTGTATCTCATCGCCGCCTTCAGGTATCAAAACCACGAATGTAATATCAGCCAGTCCGGCTATTTCTATTTCTGACTGTCCAACACCTACGGTTTCAACCAATACATAATCAAATCCGGCGGCTTTTAACACGTCGGTCATTTCAATGGTTTTGGCTGATAGCCCGCCCAGTGAACCCCGTGTCGCCAGTGATCTGATAAAAACATTTGGATGGTTAAAATGGGCAGCCATCCTGATCCTGTCGCCCAAAAGTGAACCAAAATTAAATGGCGAAGTGGGGTCAATGGCCAAAACGGCAATCCTGTTCCCCCGGGAGGTTAATTCGCCTAAAAGGTCATTTACCAATGTGCTTTTTCCGGCCCCAGGCGGACCGGTGATGCCTATAACGGGCACCTCCTTCGCAAAATGCAGGCCTTTAAGCAGCTCATTTGAACCTTTCAGATCGTTTTCAATTATGGTCAACGCACGCGCTATTGACCGATAGTCAGAAGCAGTTGCTGAAACGTTGGCGAGTGTTACCATCTTTGTACAAAGATTATGAAAATATAGTAAATGCCATCTGTAAGGTAAAGCTTATTTTTGCTCAGTGCTAAAGAGATATTACATGCCTCAAATCAAGTGTTCACTAATTATTTCTACCTATAATTGGCCGCAAGCTCTCAATTTATGTTTGCAAAGCGTGTTAAAACAAAAGCAACTGCCTGATGAGGTAATTATTGCTGATGATGGTTCGGGCGTGGAAACACAACAACTTATAGATCGGTGTAAACAGAATTTTCCAATACCATTGCTGCATGCCTGGCATGACGACAAGGGGTTTAGAAAAACAATTATTTTAAATAAAGCCATACATTTAAGCTCGTTTGAATATATTATACAAATTGACGGGGATGTAATACTTGAGCGGCACTTTATCGGCGATCATTTAAGTTCATGTGAGCCGGGTGCTTTTATACGTGGTACCCGCGGCATGTTAACCAGCGAAAAAACGGATGAGCTTATAGCGTCTGGCAATGGTATAATGCTTTCGCCCTTTTCACCTGGATTAAAACATCGAAATAATGCTTTAAGGTTATTTGCCCTGCGTGCATTAGGCGCCAAAAAACGATGGTCATCGAACAGTGTCCGCGGAAGTAACTTGTCTTTCTGGAAGTCTGATTTTATAAAAGTAAATGGTTACAATAATGATATATCCGGCTGGGGGCATGAAGATGAAGAACTGGCAGCCAGATTTATTAATGCAGGTATAATCAAAAAGGTTGTAAAGCTTTGTGCCGTACAATATCATTTGTATCATGCTGTAGTAAGCAAAAAAGACGAACCGTGGCAGCGTGAACTTATTGAACAAACTAAAAAAGAAAAAGTGCAGTTTTGCACTAACGGATACCAACAGACAAGCGTTTAATGCGAAATTCAAAAATTAAGACTTCCTTAAATATATCAACCTATAACTGGCCCGATGCACTGAACCTTTGCCTGCTTAGCGTTAAAGCATTAAAAGTGTTGCCTGACGAAGTAATTATAGCTGATGATGGTTCGGGAGAAAGTACAAGAAAACTAATTGAAAAATTTAAAAAAAATTTTCCGGTGCCTATTAAGCATGTATGGCAGCCCGATGAAGGGTTTCAATTAGCCAGGATCAGGAATAAGGGTATAGCTGCGTCATCCTATGATTATATCATACAAATAGACGGCGACCTGATATTACATCCCCATTTTGTGGCCGATCATATTGCCTTTAGTAAGCGGGGTTCATTTGTAACCGGCAGCAGGGTGATGCTCGATGAGCATTATTCGAAAAACCTGTTGCATACCGGAGATATTTCTATCAACGTATTTAATAAAGGTGTTCGTAACAGGTCTAATGGCTACCGTATAAAATTTTTAAGAAATTATCTGGCCACCCGCTATAGAATAAATGACATGCTTTATATGCGCGGCTGTAATATGGCTTTTTGGCGTGACGACCTGCTAAAAGTAAATGGCTATAACGAGGAGTTTACCGGATGGGGCAGGGAAGATAATGAGGTGGCAGTGCGTTTAATAAACAGCGGCATACAAAAAAGAATAATAAAGTTTGGCGGTATAGTATTTCATATACATCATGCTGAAAAGCCAAGGACCGGCTTGACAAGGAATGACGATCTTTTGGAAGATGCGATAAAAAATAAAAGGACCACGGCGCATTTGGGTTTGAGCCAATATTTATAAATATTAACCATTATGACGGAACCACTGGTATCCATTGCCCTTTGTGCTTATAACGGCGAGAGATATATAAAGAAACAGCTGGAGAGCATTATTAATCAAACTCATCGCAACCTCGAAATAATAATTGTAGACGATTGCTCTACGGATGCAACTGCTGAGATCATAAAGGAATTTGCACAAAAGGACGATCGCATAAAATTTTATCAGAATGAGGTAAACCTGGGTTACAATAAGAATTTCGGGCGTGCCATTGGGTTAACAACCGGCGAATATATTTCCATAAGCGACCAGGATGATATATGGGAATTACACAAAATAACCACTCTGCTTGAAAATATGGGCGATAACTGGTTGGTATTTTCCAATTCGCAGTTTATTGACGAGGAGGGTAAGACCGGAGATACCCTGCTAAATAATTTTTCAATAGGCAATAAGGATTACAGGATGATAATCTTTACTAACTATGTAGCCGGACATTCGGTATTATTTAGAAGGGAGTTTTTAAATTATTTGCTTCCGTTTCCTGAGATGGGCTTTTATGATTGGTGGATGGCATTTGTTGCATTGTACCATCATCGGATAGCTTATATAGACAAGGTGCTTACAATGTACCGGAAACACTCAACTTCGGTAATTCAAAAAATATTGAGGAATGATAAGACGAAAGTGCGGGCACTACTATTAAATATTAACATTGAGCAGTTAACGGCTTTTCAGTCATACAAATATCTGGAACAAGAAGATAAAGAGTTTATCGCCGAATTGAAAAAGGGCTTTGAATTGAAAAGGAAACATTTCTATTCCATCCCCTTAATAAAGATGATTTACAAGCATTACGACATTCTTTTTTCCGAATCGAAACCGCGTCATGGGCTTTCACGACTAAATTTTGCCATGAAAAATGCGAAAAGAGCAAAAAATGGCAAATAGCAGACGTTGCCGTTTTGCACCATCTGAGTAAAGTAAATAATTAAAAGTAATTTTGCCCTCCAGATGAAGACTTATTTCCGGCTATTATCATTTGCCAAGCCCATTGAAAAATTCGCCATACCTTATATATTATTTACCATATTGTATGTTGTTTTTAGCTCAATGGTATTTGTTTTGTTAACACCGTTG
>JBQCEA010000593.1:0-12622 GCA_051960695.1 Mucilaginibacter sp.
ATATTGCTTTGGCCGGTGGAGTGTCCGCTAATACAGGTTTAAGACAAGGATTAAAGCAGTTGGGTGAAGACATGGGCTGGAATACTTTTATTCCGCAATTTCAATACTGTACCGATAATGCTGCCATGATAGCAATAGCCGGGTACCACAAATATTTAAAAGGTGATTTTGTTGGGCAGGATATAGCCCCTTTGGCACGAATGCCATTTTAACTTAATTCTGCAGAGCATTAATTGATCTTCCCATCTATCATTTCAATAACCCGGTCGGCACCTTTGGCAAAATCCAGGTCGTGGGTTACGGTAAGAATAGTAATACCGCTATTGCGGGATAACTCATGAAAAATATCGAATACTAAACCTGTATTAACACTGTCCAGGTTGCCGGTAGGCTCATCTGCCATAATGATCATGGGGTTATTAATTAAAGCACGTGCAATGGCAATACGCTGCTGCTGACCACCAGAAAGTTTGCTGGATAATTTGTGAGAAAAACTATCCATTTGTAATTGACGCAATTTTTCTATTGCGTTTTCCTCGATCTCTTCCCGGCTGTATTTACCTAGCTTCAAAGCAGGCAGCATTACATTTTCCAACGCAGTAAATTCAGGAAGCAAGAAATGAAACTGAAATACAAAACCAATATTCTCATTCCTGAAACGGGCGAGATCGTTCTGACTCTTACCTGTTACAAGGGTGTCATTGATCCTGATGCTACCGGTATAATCAGTGTCCAATGTGCTCAACAGATATAAGAGGGTTGATTTGCCGCTGCCTGATTTTCCGATGATCGGTACAAACTCGCCTTTATGAACGGAGAATGAAATATCCTGCAATACATGAAAGTCTTCCGGCTCACGGAAATGTTTATTCAGGTTTTCAACTTGCAGCGTCTCAGTCATTTTACTATCCTCTTAAAATGGCCACAGGATCTATCCGTGATGCTTTTAATGATGGCATCAGTCCGGCAATAAATGGTGTTACCAATCCAAACACCATCCCGAACACATAATGCGCCGGGTTGAAGGTCACCGGAAAAAACTTAAGCGCAATAAAATCATTGCGGGGAAAGGGAACTCTTGACAATGCAAAAGCCAACAGGAATCCAAGTATCTCACCCATAATGGCGCCGAAAAAGCCTATAAAAAGCGACTCGCTTAAAAATATCTGTACAATATCCCGGCCTGCAAAACCCTGTGCTTTCAATATGGCAATGTCCTTCATCTTATTGTTGATGGTCATGTTCATGATATTGTAAATACCAAAGCCAGCTACAACAAGCAGCGTAATACTAACCACATAGGTAAGCACATCGCGCACAATGTTGGACGCCATAACTGAAGAGTTAGCTGTTTCCCAATCGTCAGATTTATAGCCATATTTCTTAAATAGATCGATCGCTTTTGCGCGGGCCTGCTTATTACTTCTCAGCTTAACATTAATATCAGTGATGTAGCTGCGGTCTTCACCCATCAATTGCTGTACATTGGCCAGGTTCACATAGCTGCGCGTATTATCAATGGTGCTGATGCCGATAGCAAATATCCCTACCACCCTAAAGCTCATGGTTGTGCCGGTAGGAGTGGTAAGCGTTACCATGTCACCCATGCCCAGGTTCAGCTTCTCTGCCAGGCCACGGCCCATAATGATGCCTTTATCAGAATTCAATAAGTTTTGAGGCACGCCGGCGGTCATTTTTCCTGCCAGGTCAAATATTTTTGCTTCGTCCAGGATGTTTACGCCATCGATATAACCATTGATCTGTACCGGGCCGTAATTATAAAAAACCTGTGTGCTTAATAAGGGTGATACATAAGATACTTCAGGGTCTCTTTTCAGGTCGTTAATAATGCCATCAGCGTTTTTGATATTCAGCTTAACCTGCTTCGGCTTAGGATGGTGAACAACAACGAGTGTGTTCTTATCTTTAAAATAGGCGCCTGCTATGGAAACAGAGTAATCCGTTTTAATGTCATTATAGATGTGGATATCCGGTGTTGAAGACAACATGGTATCCTCCATAAACTGGTTTACGCCGATCATAAAGCTGATCATCAGGATAAACATAGCAATGCCAAAGGTTACGCCCAGCATAGCAACCAGCGTTTGCTTTTTATTGGCCATCAGGTGCCTTTTTGCTATGAGCGTATCTACCAGCATAATGCTTATTTAACGGATGGAACCACTACGTCAGATTGTTCATTAAGGCCGCTCAGTATTTCTGCCTCGTCGAGTGTATGGATACCGGTCTTAACAGCTATAGTTTTAATGTGCCCATCCTCTTTTACTTTTACACTGTCGCCGGTAAGCAAAACATTACTTGGTATCACTAATGCCTGCTGTTTTCGCTGAATAATAATATTCGCTTCAACCGATGTGTGAATGTATGATTGGTTCTCATTGTCAGTGAAAACAGCATCTACCCTAAAGGTCTGATCGGCTTCATTCATGGTAGGATATATCCGTACAACCGAAGCTTTAAATATCTTGTCGCCTGTAGCATCGGTTTTAAGTAAAACCTGCTGACCAACTTCCACACGGTCTATATCCTGCTGATCAACCGATAGACGAATTAACCGTTCTGCCGATTGGCCCAATAATGCCAACGCTTCATTCGCTTTCACTGCTTCGCCTTTTTCTTTCATTGTCTGGTATATAGTGCCAGGGGCATCAGCCCGTATGATGTAGTTATTCAGGTCGTTTTGTGCGCTTGCAAGCTGACTCTCGGCATTTTTCAATGACACTTTGAGATCGTTTACTGCCGAATAATATTTCTCCTTTGCAGATTGCTTGTCATTTAACGATGTGCGGTATTGTACTTCGGCATTGTCAAGTGCGCTTTTTGTGCCTATATTTTGCTGCCACAGGTTTTTCAACCGCATATATTGCAGCGAATCGTTACTGAACTTAATATCAGCGTTTCGCATGGATATTTTCAGATCGTTCAATACCCTGGAGTTGGGTGAAAGATTTTCCTGCGCATTTTCATAGGAGATATTAGCAGCGCTCAATTTTGCTGCCGGTGCTGTGTTGTTGATAACATATAACACTTGGCCTTTCTTTACATGGTCGCCGTCATTAACCAGTTTTTGTACTACAGTACCGGGATTAAGTGCGTAAACAGTGTACTCGCTGTCGGCCATTATTTTGCCCGACGCATATACGGTTTCAATAATATCTTTTTTTTGCGGATGTATGATGTTGTTGTTGGAGCAGCCAGAAAATATAAATAACGCAGCAATCAGAAAAATGCGCAGCCTGGTCATGTTAATAGTTGCTATTGGGGTTAAGTTAATTACGGTATATCAAACTTAATGTTTTACGCAAGCCGCTCCAAACCTGTTATTATTATTGACTGAAATATGAAATATTGATTTAAAGAAAGCCGGTACTAATTTGTATTTTTGCAGCGGAACAATAATCCGCTAATTCATTAAATAGTATTTCGTTGAGTTTTCCTTCCCTGATCTTTTTTCTTGTTTTCCTGCTGCCATTAGTGGCATTTTTGATCTGGCTTATGCGCCAGGATAAGCGTAAAGGCATTGTTGGGCTTATAGTAGTTGCGATTATTGTTATTGGCGGTATTGTGTGGATGTATCTCAAAACAGGCGGCAATTAAAAACCGGTCTTAATAAAAAAGCCCCCTCAAAAAATTGAGAAGGCCTTTGTGATCACTTATTAAATTGACCGGTTGGTATATTAATTATTCTTCTACCACTAACTTATCGCCCGTAACGGTTTCTTTTATTTTAGCTTCCAGTTCTTCAGCTAATTCAGGGTTATCCATTATTAACTGTTTTACCGCATCACGGCCTTGTCCAAGACGTGAATCGCCGTAGCTAAACCATGAGCCTGATTTTTTAATGATATTATAATCTACACCCAGGTCAATGATCTCGCCGGCTTTAGAAACACCTTCGCCAAACATAATATCAAACTCAGCTATTCGGAACGGAGGAGCAACTTTGTTTTTCACGATCTTAACCTTTACACGGTTACCAGATACTTCGTCGGTATCTTTGATCTGTGATATACGGCGGATATCCAAACGTACTGAAGCATAAAACTTAAGTGCATTACCACCGGTGGTAGTTTCAGGATTGCCGAACATTACACCAATTTTATCGCGCAGCTGGTTAATGAAGATACAGCAGCACCCGGTTTTACTAATGGTGCCGGTAAGCTTACGCAATGCCTGCGACATTAAGCGTGCCTGCAAGCCCATTTTGCTATCGCCCATTTCGCCTTCAATCTCACCTTTAGGTACCAATGCAGCAACTGAGTCAATAACGATAATGTCAATTGCACCTGAACGGATCAGGTTGTCGGCGATCTCCAGTGCTTGTTCGCCATTGTCGGGTTGTGAGATAAGCAGGTTCTCTACATCTACACCTAATTTTTTGGCATAAAAGCGGTCAAAGGCATGTTCTGCATCGATAAATGCCGCAATGCCGCCATTTTTCTGTGCTTCAGCTATAGCATGTATTGCAAGAGTGGTTTTACCGGATGATTCAGGGCCATATATTTCAATTATCCTGCCTTTAGGTAAACCGCCTACACCAAGGGCAATATCCAGGCCAATGGAACCGGTTGAAATAACATCCATGGCCTCAACAGTAGTTTCGCCCAGTTTCATAATGGTGCCCTTGCCGTATGATTTTTCCAGCTTATCGAGGGTAAGCTGTAATGCTTTTAATTTTTCTGCGTTGCTCATTCTTCAAAGTTTCGGATAGCAAATGTATATAATATATTTTACAAATGCTAACTTTTTTAGTAAAATATTTTAGTTGAATAGTTGATTGGGTTGGATTAAGTTGTTTAGGTTATATCTTGCAGTGTTTAACTACTCACTCAATCAACATATTCAACTCAATCAACTGCTGAATCAAACTTAATCAACTGAAAAATACCAATCAAATATCTTTATCCACACTGCGCTTCTTCAGTTCTTTGACAATAGTATTCAATTGTTTTTTCTTCTGTTGTTCTTTAGTCTTTTTGGCTTTAGCAGCCTCGGCCCGTTTTAATGCTGCTTCAGTATGGGTTCGTTCATAATACCGGCAAAACCAGCTAATGGGACAGATCTCGCATTTAGGGTTACGGGCCACGCATATATACCGGCCATGGAGTATCAGCCAGTGATGAGCAAATCCCAAGGTTTCTTTGGGGAGAAATTCCATTAATTGTTTTTCTACGGCGAGGGGCGTTTTGGCGTTGGTAGTAAGGCCTATACGGTCTGCAACCCTAAATACATGCGTATCCACCGCAATTGCCGGAGCTTCATAAACCACTGAGGCAATAACATTCGCTGTTTTCCGGCCTACTCCCGGTAGTTTTTGCAACTCATTAATGTCGGAAGGTACCTCGCCACGGAAAACATCCACCAGCATCCTGGCCATACCTACCAGGTGCTTTGATTTATTGTTGGGGTAGCTTACACTGCGGATATAATTAAAAACTTCTTCGGGTGTGGATGAAGCCAATGATTCCGGGGTAGGAAAACGCTTAAAAAGGGCAGGTGTTACCTGGTTGATCCGCTTATCAGTACATTGCGCTGAAAGAATTACGGCTATAAGCAGCTCGAACGGGTCGCCGTAATGCAATTCAGTAACCGGGTTGGGCTGATGGGTAAAAAAATATTCAACAAAATGGCGGTAACGTTCGGCTCTGAGCATCTTTGGTTCTTAGTTGATGGTTGATAGTTCATGGCATGCTATTCCATGGGATCAACATTCTGCTAAAATAGAAATAGAAGAGACGATAGGAAAATAAAAGTTCATAGGCCATATCAGCAAATCGTACTTTGCCGCCTATGATCTATGAACTATGATCCATCAACAAAGATCTAACGCAGACTCTTAGAGTAATTCAGTATATTATGAATTGTTTTCAAGCTGGGGTTCTTCTTCAGAAGCTCCAGATCGGTACGCAGCGAATGATAAAAAATCAAATCGTCTGCCTCTAAATTTTCAATGGCATCTGATTCGTTCATAGCCTTCTGGTTAGATGTGTTGTTTAAAGTAGTAGTAAAAATTTCATCCATACGCTTTCAAATTCCTCTTATGGTTTATAAATTGGGTTTTATATAATTGATAACGTACACAAAAATAGAATATTATACCAAAGATGAAATTTTGATGAAATTTTTGTTTGGGAAGTTGAAGAATTAATAATAGTTGTATTGGTTGTGTACTTGAGGCGTTTAAGTGAATATAAAACGAGAAAAGGTTATAAATATTGTAAGCCCCCCCAAAACCTCCCGGAAAGGAGGGCTAAAATAAAAAGAAGTTCCGCTTGTTTAACGGGACTTCTGCTATAATTTACAGTTTCCCCTACCGGGGAGATTTAGAAGGGTCATTAATTCTTCAGGCTCAATTCTTTGCTTTGCATCATCTTGCGCAAATTGTTTAACGCATAACGCATTCGGCCCAAAGCGGTATTGATGCTTACATCTGTTACATCAGCTATCTCTTTAAAGCTCATATCACCAAAATGACGCATAATAAGTACCTCTTTTTGCTCCGCCGGTAAAAGATGGATCAAGGTTTTCAGGTCTTTATGTGTTTGCTCACGTACCATACGGTCCTCGGTGCTTTCATCATAATGGCCAAGCACATCAAAAATATCAAAATCGTCGCCATTACTTACCAGCGGGGTACGCTTTTCGCGCCTGAAATGGTCAATAACCAGGTTGTGCGCTATACGGGTAACCCAGGGCAAAAATTTCCCTTCCTCATTGTATTTTCCGGCGCGTAAGGTATTGATCACTTTAATAAAAGTATCCTGAAAAATATCTTCAGCAAGATATTCATCCTTAACCAATAGGTATATAGAAGTGTATATTTTTGCCTGATAACGGCGGATCAGTTCTACGAGCCCAGCTTCATCTCCCGCAACATAAACGTGGATTAGATCCTGATCACTTTTTAATTGAAAATCCATAGATTACTACTTTAAACTAATTACTTAATTATAAATGGTAAAGTAGAGTTTTGATCTATAGGGGGCCTTTCTGTTAATAAATTGTTATCCAAATAAAACGAATTCTGCCCTAAAAAACAAATAATATTTCTGCCCAAAGCTGTTTTATTGCTTATAAAACACATTTTTAACATTTTTTAACAATTCAATATATTGTTCAAACTGTTAAGCAGAGCTGAATGTTACCATCGTAAAAGTATTACAATCAGGCGACTAAAGCGTTTGGAAAGTGCTAAAATTTTTAGGAATTTTGCGATCGCAAAAAGCGAGTTCACAGATCATATAATTAAGACAAACTATTAGCCATGATCTATGAACCATGAACGAAATATGAGCGCAGAAACAGAAAAGGATCCACAACAAAACATTATTATCAAAGGCGCACGGGTGCATAACCTGAAAAATATGAATGTGGCCATACCTAAGAACAAGCTGGTAGTTATTACCGGCATGTCGGGGTCGGGCAAATCATCGCTGGCCTTTGATACACTGTATGCCGAAGGCCAGCGCCGTTATGTGGAGAGCCTTTCAAGCTATGCGCGCCAGTTTTTAGGGAGGATGAATAAGCCCGATGTCGACTATATTAAAGGTATAGCCCCGGCTATTGCTATCGAGCAAAAAGTGATCACTTCTAATCCGCGCTCTACTGTCGGTACCTCAACAGAGATATATGATTACCTGAAATTGCTTTTCTCACGTATCGGCAAAACTATCTCGCCTGTATCCGGCGGGGTTGTAAAGCGCGACAATGTGACTGACGTGGTGAATTTTGTTATGGCTTTGCCTGATGAAACGCAAGTAACTATTTTGTGTCCCCTTCACCCGCATAATAACCGCAGTCTGAAAGAAGAGTTGGCCGTGTTACTGCAAAAAGGTTTTGTACGGGTAGAATACCAGGGCAGGATATCGAGAATAGAATCTATTTTGGAAGATACTTCGATAAGCAACGATCCGCTTGAGGTGAAGGGTGAAAGGAAAAAGGCAAAAAGTGGCGCCGAGCGCCATGCGCCTACCGCCTCTACAGTTTACATCGTCATTGACCGTGTTACCAAAAACGAAACGGAAGAAACGATAAGCCGTTTGGGAGATTCGGCGCAAACCGCATTTTTTGAAGGCAAAGGCGATTGTTATATAAGGTATCAGCAGCCGGATGAAGAGATAGAAACCGAGCGTTTCTTTTGCGATCGTTTTGAGCTTGACGGTATCACTTTTGAAGAGCCATCACCTAATTTTTTCAGCTTTAATAACCCGTATGGGGCATGTAAACGCTGTGAAGGATATGGCAAGATCATCGGCATAGATGAAGACCTGGTTATCCCGGATAAAAGCAAAACCATTTATGAAGGTGCCATTGCACCATGGCGCGGCGAAAAGATGCGTGAGTGGAATGATGAATTGGTTAAAAACGCGCTAAAGTTTGATTTTCCTATACATCGTCAGTATAATCATTTGACAGAACAACAACAGCGTTTGCTGTGGACGGGTAATCAATATTTCCGGGGACTGGATGCTTTCTTTAAAGAACTGGAAGAGCAAACCTATAAAATACAATACCGGGTAATGCTTTCGCGCTATCGTGGAAAAACTACTTGCCCGGAATGTAAAGGCAGTCGTTTAAGACAGGATGCATCTTATGTTAAGATCAATGGCAAATCGATAACAGACATTGTTTTGATGCCATTGGATAAGGCGTATGAATTTTTCTCATCACTTGAGCTCAATCCGCAGGATTATAAAATAGGCAAGCGGCTTTTGACTGAAATAACTAATCGGCTTGGCTTTTTGAATAACGTTGGTTTGAGCTATTTAACACTGAACCGTCTATCAAATACCTTATCTGGCGGGGAATCACAGCGTATTAACCTGGCTACGTCATTGGGTAGTAGTTTAGTTGGATCGGTCTATGTGCTGGATGAACCAAGCATTGGCCTGCATCCGCGTGATACTCAAAAGCTGATCAGTGTATTAAAATCGCTGCGTGATGTGGGTAACACGGTGCTGGTTGTAGAGCATGAAGAAGAAATTATGCAGGCTGCAGATCATATTATTGATATTGGTCCGGCAGCAGGTACACACGGCGGCGAATTGGTATTCTCGGGTACTTATGATGAGATCATCGGAGATGATGACAGCCTCACAGGCCGTTACCTCGCCCGTAAAGAAGAGATCGCCATACCTGCACATCGCCGTAAATGGAACGATTATGTTGAAGTGAAAGGCGCGCGCGAAAACAACCTGAAACATGTAGATGTGAAGTTCCCGCTGGGTGTGCTTACCGTGGTTACAGGTGTTTCCGGCTCGGGCAAAACAAGTTTGGTAAAACGCATACTTGCACCTGCTTTACAAAAAGCATTAGGCAATTATACAGGTGAACAAACCGGGGCTTACGATGAACTGGCAGGCGACTATAATAAGGTGGAGCAGATAGAACTGGTTGACCAAAATCCTATTGGCCGTTCTTCACGCTCCAACCCGGTTACTTATGTAAAAGCCTGGGACGAAATACGGAACCTGTATGCTGCGCAGCCAGCGGCAAAAGCAGCTGGACTGAAACCGTCGGCATTTTCATTTAATGTGGAAGGCGGACGCTGCGATGTTTGCCAGGGTGAAGGCGAAGTGAAGATAGAGATGCAGTTTATGGCCGATATCTTCCTTACATGCGAAGCCTGTGGAGGGAAGCGCTTTAAGCAGCATATCCTCGATATCACTTACCAGGACAAAAATGTGTCGGATGTGCTGGGCATGACCATTGACGAGGCGCTGGAGTTTTTCAAAAAAGAACCAAAGATACTTAACAAAATAAAGCCGCTGGCTGATGTGGGTTTAGGCTATGTTCAATTGGGGCAATCATCCAACACACTATCGGGTGGCGAGGCACAGCGTATCAAGCTGGCATCATTCCTGGTTAAAGGCAATAATTCTAACAAAACACTTTTCATATTCGACGAACCGACCACGGGTTTGCATTTTGATGATATCAAAAAACTTCTGAAGTCCTTTGAAGCTTTACTCGATCAGGGTAATACCATTATTGTTATTGAACACAACATGGATGTGATCAAATGCGCTGACTGGGTGATCGATATTGGCCCCGAAGGTGGTGATAACGGTGGCAGCGTAATGTTCGAAGGCGTACCAGAGGATTTGATCAAACAGGATGATTCTTATACTGGTCGGTATTTAAAAGAACGGTTTTCGCATCCCGGTAATAAATTGAAAAGTATCCTGGTAGGATAAACAACGGCATTAAAGATCTTCATTAAGTGTGTTTAGCTGATTGAATTGAAACAAAATCTCAATTTACTGCGTAATTGCCATGTGATTTTAGGTATTTTTTCTCTAAATGTTATCAAATTTCACAATCTGGTTGTAATTTTTTAGTTATTTGTGCGATTTGAGTAAAAATTTCACCAACATATCCTCTATATTTCAGAAATTTTATTCGAAGCACGGCTTATTTTGTTTGAATAATTGATTTTTAATTGATTTTTGAACAAAAACCAAATGTTTTTCTATCAAAAAACAAACTTTTCGATTTTTTTATTAATTTTTTAATAAAAAACTTGCATTCGTATATTTTTTATGTACCTTTACAACGTTGCAAGCGAGAGGCAACAAAGTAAACAACTAAAATTTTGACAATTGTAATAATTTCGTTGTTTAGTTAATGTAAATTCAATGTTAAATGATGTTCTGTAAAAGGCTGACAAAAAAATTACAAATGTATTTCTCACATTTTAATAAATAGTGTTACCTTTACACCGTCAAAATATTAAAAAAGTCTTCTCATAATTTAGGTTTATAATTGGTTAGTAAAGGCCCCTGCCCATCAGGGGCTTTACTGTTTTTATACGGTTCGGTTTTATTATTGGTAATAAGCGATCACCGGATAACCGTCACGTATCCTGAAAGAACTACACCATTTACCTTAGTGTCTATTACATAATAGTAAACGCCAAATGGTACTTCTTTGCCTTTGTATGTGCCATCCCAGGGGATGCCATACCCGATGGAGTGGTAAACTTTTTGTCCGTTCCGGTCGAAAATATCTACTACAGCCTGCTGGTAAGCACTTAGCCCTACAATATTCCATTGGTCGTTGATGCCATCTCCATTAGGAGTGAAGGCATTAGGAACAGTCAATTCAGGAGCTACTAAAACCTTTACCTGGTCCTGGGTAACGCAGCCACGGCTATCAGTAACAGTAAGTGTATAAGTACGGTCAACATCGCCGGTTATTACCGGGTTTCTTATGGTTGTATTGCTGATATCGACATCAGGTGACCATAAATATTGCACATTAGGGTCGCTTACAGTTGGATTTAATGTTATTGTATGGCCTCTTAAAATATACACTGTTCCACCGGCATTAACTATTGGGGGAGGAATAAGCTTAATAGTTAGCTTGTCAGAAGGTATATAGCATTGACCAGCTGAGTTTGCTGTTAGTGTAAGCACAACCGAACCACTCTTAATATCATCTGCACTTGGTATGTATGTCGCGTTTAATGTTCCTGCATTTGGATTGAATGTTCCTGTACCCGATGTGGTCCATACACCACCGCCCGGAATTGTGATCTGGCCGGCAAGCTGTGCTGTGCCTTGCGTACATATACTTTGATCAGGGCCTGCCGTAACTGCTTGCAGTAACTGGAATTTGATGGTCATGGTAGAGGTGGAGATATTGCAATCATCATTACTGGTTGATGCCAGGGTGAGTGTTACGGAACCATTGCTTATGTCCTGTGCCGATGGGAAATATTGACCGGTTAAAACAGTAGTTGAGTTACCGCCTCCAGTAAATGTTCCTGTACCGGAGGTTGTCCACACACCGGTATTAAATGTGCCACCCGTTACCGAACCTGCAAGTGTTACCGCTGTTGTAGAAGGGCAAACTATCTGATCTGGCCCAGCAGTAGAAACAGGAGGAAGATCAACTATGGCATTTATTGTGGCTGGCTGACTAATACAACCGTTTACCGAGACGATAAGCGTATAAGCACCCGCATTCGCGGTTGTTACATTAGTTATATCAGGGTTCTGGCTGGCTGACGTAAATCCACCCGGACCGGTCCAGGAATAGGTTGCGCCGGGTATTGCCGGTGTTTGTAAGTGAATAGTACTACCCACGCACACGGCTGTAAGTGCTGTAATGGTTGGTGTTATAGGTTGTGGATTTACGGTAACTGTATAGGTGAAAGGCTCGCCTGCGCAGCCATTAAATGCTGGCACTATAGTATAAATAACATCAATTGGGGTTGTTCCGGTGTTAAACAAAGTTTCATTGATCGATGATGACGTTTGATTAACCGCCGGTCCATTGCTTATTCCGTTCACGGCCGGGCGGCCCCAGGTATATGTAGTTCCCGGTATATTGGATGTTATGGTATAGTTTTGTGCTGTGCCTGTACAAATAGTTCCGGGTGCAGCACTGGTTATTTGTGCCGCCTGGAAGGTGATGGTCATCGAAGAGGTAGCTACAGTACAGTTGTCAGCACTTGTGGAGGTTAATGTAAGTATCACCGTTCCATTGGCAACATCCTGCGCTGATGGGAAATACTGGCCATTCAGGGCTGTGGTCGTATTGCCTCCGCCTGTAAATGTTCCAGTGCCATTTGTACTCCAGACACCTGTTGTTGTGC
>JBQCEA010000594.1:0-5312 GCA_051960695.1 Mucilaginibacter sp.
GAAATAGTTAAGTTCCCATCCTTTATCTCAAATAAAAAATTCTCCAGTATGGGCAAAACCGTACTGCTGCTTAATGCCCCGCTTACTGCCTGCAACTGCTTGAGTAATGTGGATGTCGAAACTATAAATCTCATGTCTGAAATAGTATTAATCAACCAAAAGTATAAAAATTAATGAGCATACTTCCGTCTGCGAATATAATGTTGAAAAATAGCAAATATTAACACCAACGCCAATGGAATGCCGTTATTTACTACCTGCCAGTAAAGCTTTTCACTGCGTATTTTAGCTCTGTCGAGCAGGCGTAGCTTTATCTCTTTTGTACGCAGGGCAATAAGTCCGGAATCATCGGTCAGGTAATCGGCAATATTCAGTAAAAGGTTTTTATTTCCAAAATTTTGTTGGGTGTAATGGTCATAACCTAAAGGATATGGCGAGCCATCCTGGGCCACCTGGTTCTTGAACACATCACCATCGCTGATCACGATCATTTTGGTAAGTTTACTTTCCTGCAGCTGTTCAATTTTATCGGTCATTCCTTCGGGCTGTTGACGGTTTAAAAAGTCAGACTTAAATTTTCCCTCCAACAATACACCCACTGTTTTAGGCTCGCTTTGGAAAGCCTTCGGATTAGGCTCCTGTTCCAATGCTTGTAATGAAAGCAGGTATGGTGCGTTAAATTTCCGGTTATAAGGCGATGTAGTAAGCAGGATGGTCTTCTTCACCCCTTTCACTGCTATTGTATCAATCGTGCTGATGAATTCTGTACGTATGCCATCCAGGTTTTTAACCACAGGATGTTTGGATAGAGGCATCAGAATAGGATAAAACAGCCATGGCACATTCTGTATCTGCGCCTGTCCGCCTAAATTACCTGTAGCCACAGGTATCTGGGCACAATTAAGGTCGGCTATCAGGTCGTAATTAATGCGTATGCCATACACAAACAGCTGATCGTCCAGGTTCAGTTGCTTAGGGAACGATAACTGGTCACCGCCATGCCCGCGCATGCTGTCCAACTCGGCGCTAACCTGGTCAATTGTCCACAGCACTCTGCCACCACGCATCACAAATTGATCCAGTTTAAATTTCTCCAGCTCAGTAAATGGTTTATCTGGTTTAGGTATCACCAATAGCTTTACTTTTAATAAACTATCAAACGGAATACTTTTCAGATCAACGCGGCCAACTAAATAACCATCAGACAGAGATTTCATGGCATCATTCAGTTGAACATCCGTCAGCTCTTTATGCCCTTCTGTAAACCCAATTTCAGGCTTGCCTCCAGAATTTACTTTCTTAATCGCCGATGAAAAAGCATATTCCAGGTTCTGAATAGAGTTATTCAGTTGTTCATCATAAGAAAGCCCAATTCTGTTCTGCAATAGTTTTACCGCGATCTCTTTGCCATTTGCTGTAACCAGCGCATACGGTATGATAAGCTTTTGGGTAAGCCCGTTATCAGTTTTTACACTCAGGTTTGTTGGCTCGATGCCTTTTTGCATCATATCCTGGATAGTCTGCTGCTGTTGTTCGTTCGACTTATCCTTCAAAGGGTCGATAAAGAAAAAGTGCAGCTTGCCATGGCTGTATGCTTCCAGGTCATTCAGCATATCCTTGGTTGCGCCCTGTAAGCGTTTAAAAGCAGGCGGAAAATTATCGCCTTGCAAATAAACCGTAACCGTAGTGGCACTATGCAGGCTGTCTAATATACCGCGACTTATTTTAGAAATAGTAAAACGCTTTTCTTTAGTAAAGTCGAAACGGGTAAAGGCCAGTGAAGACAAAAATCCAACTATAACTATTGCAGCCAGTATACTCATCAGGCGCTTTCTGCTCACTCCTTTTTGCCTTTGTAGCTTAATAACAACCAGCGTGAACCAGATAAATAAGGCACTGAGACATACAAAATAAGCCAGATCGCGGGTATCTAAAACGCCGCGGCTTACCGACTCATAATGCTCTGTAATACCCAGGTTCTGTAAACCCAGATTTTGCAGAGACAATAAAGTGCTTAACGAATCGAATCCGCTGTAAAAGAAAAACGACAGAAAAACAGCTATGGTAAAGGCAATGATCTGGTTCTTGCTGATAGATGAAGCAAATAAACCTATTGCTGAAAAGCATGAGCCTAACAAGAACAAGCCGATATATGAACCTATTACGGCACCAGTATCAACATTGCCTTGCGGCGTACCTAATTTATAAACTGATATGTAATATACCAATGTAGGGATCAGAGCGAATAATACCACCAGTACGCAAGCGAAGAATTTACCCAGTATGATCTGGATATCGGTTAACGGCCTGGTGAGTAGTAATTCAAAAGTTCCTTCCTTCCGTTCTTCAGCTAATGAACGCATAGTGATAGCCGGAATAAGGAACATGAACAGGTACGGCGCTGTGTTAAATAAGGTTTCCAGGCTGGCATAGCCATACTCAAGAATGCTTGAATCGGGGAAAACCCATAAGAAAAGGCCCAAGACCAGTAAAAATACACCGATGGTTACATAGGCAACCAGCGAACTGAGGTATGAAGTTATTTCCTTCTTTAAGATACTATACACTATGAATAGAGGCTCTGAAACGCCGAAATTACAACATTATTTGTTATTGCAAAACCGCTTATGAGCGTTGTTGTATTTATTACAAAAGGCATTTCGTCCCAAACTGTTCTGACAGGTCACTTCAAGCTGAATTTATAGACAATGCCAATACTGATCTGGCCCATGGGCGATGGGTAATCTGCTATCTCAAAACCACGCTCATACCGAACGTTGATATCTAATCCGCTATGCGAATTGAACGGAGCTATGGCGCCTAACTGGCCTGCATAGATGAAAGAATTAGACGTAGCACTATTTGCTTTAATGGCTGCGCCGGTTTCGCCAGCTATATACCAAAATTTGTCATAATAATAGCGCAAACCAACTTTTACCGGCACAAAGTAATAAGACGGGGGCTGCTTATTTGGAAAACCCGACATTCCAACAGGCGGGTATTCCAAACTGTATAGGTAATGCGTATTGGTATGATAATAAGCAAACCCTGCTGAAGCTGTAAAATGAAGCGTATTGGTTATCGGAAGCTCTGCTTTCAAAATTCCGCCGATGCCATCCTGGTAATAATCACGTATAGCACCGTAATTGGTGGTAGTGGTTGGTAAAGGAATGTCAAACTCCGGGCCGATGCTAAATGAAATGTTTTTGCCTGATTGGGCCTTGGCCAAAGCACCCATCAAAATAAAAGCGAATAAGGATAGGTAAATCTTTTTCATATAAGGTTTTTGTTAGTGGTTACGTAAAAGGTGAGGGAATTGTAACAGGGGATTAGTTGTAAAGGTTATACTGGTTGTATTAGTTGTATTGGTTAATTAAGCACTACCCAATAAAACTGTGACAACTAATACAACTTAAATACCAATCACCATCCTATCCTGTAAGCAACCCTAAGAACTGTTAGTTTCAACTGTCCCTGCCAATCTTCATATCTAAAGCTGATATCCAGCCCATTTTTACCGGCCGGGACAATAAAGCCCGGTCCTATGGCAAAAGCCCCAAGATCTCTTTTGTCAAGATTAAGTTCCACGGCTACGCCACCTTCGCCTTCAAGATACAAATTTGGCAGAAAGTAATATTTCAATCCACCTTTTAAGGGCAAAAACAAGTCGCCCCCTCCGCTCTGATAGTTGTACAAAATACTGCTTTTATAAAATACCGAAGTAAAACCACCGGTAACATCAAAAGATAAATGACTTGCCAGAGGCAGTTCCAGTTTCGCAGATGCTCCAACACCGATATTATAAAGGCCATAGGAAGGAATATACAAATCACCACCTATACTGAAGGCCTTGCTGGTTTGTACCGGCACTTGAGCTTTGGAAGTAAAAAACAGTAATGCGAAAAAGAGGATAAGTAAAGGATGTTTCATTCAGGGTTTATTTGAAGATAGAAACGCTGAAAAAACAAATCACCATATATAATATCAACAAAAATAGGTTAAGGCATACTGCTTTATACGTTGGTAAGCTTAATAAAAATACTCTCCAACGACTGATCTGTATTTTTACTTCTCAAACCTTCCAAAGTATCGTCTGCCACTATTTTCCCTTTGTTAATGATCACCACACGGTTGCAAACAGCTTCAACTTCCTGCATGATGTGAGTAGATAGAATAATGGTTTTGGTTTTTCCCAGGTCGCGTATCAACTGTCGTATGCCGATCAGTTGGTTTGGGTCGAGGCCGGAAGTCGGCTCGTCCAGGATCAGTACCTGCGGATCATGCAGAATAGCCTGCGCCAGTCCAACACGCTGACGATATCCTTTTGACAGTTGGCCGATCTTTTTATGCTTTTCGGGCGTAAGTCCGGTGAGTTCAATGACTTCGTCTATACGTTTTTCGGCATCAGGCACCTGGTGAATATCTGCAATAAACGCCAGCGACTCGCGCACATACATATCCTGGTACAGCGGGTTACTTTCCGGTAAATAGCCGATGCTGCGCTTTACTTCCAAAGGCTGCGTTTCTACATCATAACCGCATACGGATGCTTTACCTGAAGTTTGAGGAATAAAGCCCGTCAGTATTTTCATCGTAGTGGATTTACCCGCGCCGTTTGGACCCAGGAAGCCTAAAACCCCCGGTTGCGCACTAAATGAAATACCATCAACAGCTCTTTGCTGTCCGTAAACTTTGGTCAATGATTCAACACTGATGCTCATGGAGCCAAATGTAGAAAATTAGTTGGATTGGTTGTAGAGGTTGTATTAGTTGAATTGGTTAAACAACTCGTATTGATGGAAAAGTATTATCACTTCAATTCACCATCAGCACCATAAATATCGGTTGTAACCCTCTCCTTGCTTTTGATGGCAAATGAAATAATAACCGGACTGCCGGGATCACGTTTCAGTTGTCCGGCTTTGAAAAGATAAAGAGTATGTTCATCTGATAACCCGCCAACATGGTTAAACGCAGCTAAGAAGGTTGGCTCAACTGAAATAACTTGTTTATTAAACTTCAGTACAATTTTAGCATTAGCAACTGCCGAGGTATCCTTGTTTCCGAAGTAAAAGGTTGTGATGTAGTTGTTGGAAGTATCTTTTTTCTGAATGGCCTTAAGCAGGGAAATGTGTGAAGCCTGTGCCAAATTTACAATTAACTTGGCTATGAGCGGCTTACCGTCGCGCCCATAGACATTGAACTCCTTTTGCTGAGCATATAAACCCGTAGCCAGAAACAAACAAACTATGATGAACGGCAGCCTCCTCATAAACACAATTTGCTATATAAAGCTACATATTTTTACGTTT
>JBQCEA010000595.1:0-6466 GCA_051960695.1 Mucilaginibacter sp.
TATCCACCAGGCCTATAATGACTATTATGGGACTTATAGAGCAATGGAAGAAGCTTATAAATCCGGTAAAGTCAGGGCAATCGGCGTCAGCAATTTTTATCCCGACAGATTTCTGGACTTGGCCAAATTCTGCGAGATTAAACCAGCGGTAAACCAATTGGAAACACATGTCTTCCACCAGCGCAAAGAAATACGGAAATACCTGGAAGAGTTCGGCACAAGGCAGGTTGCATGGGCACCCTTCGCACGTGGAGAAAATAATCTATTCATCAATCCGGTACTGGTAGAGATCGGTAAGCGATATGGTAAGACAGCGGGACAGGTAGCCCTTCGTTTCCTCACGCAGAATGGAATTGCCGTAATTCCAAAATCAACGCATAAAGAGCGAATGGCTGAGAACATCAATATTTTTGACTTTAGCCTTTCCCAGGAAGAATTACAGAAAATAGAGTTATTGGATAAAGGGCAAACCCTCTTTATGAACCACCAAGACCCAGAAGCTATGCAACGTTTCTTTGCACGGTTTGCAATCTGATTTAAATCATTCGTAAGAAAATCGATAAGCAAGATTGTTAAATAAAAACGAATTAAAATGAGTAATAGACTAGATAACAAAATAGCACTGGTAACAGGCGGCGGGACGGGGATTGGTCGGGCCATTGCCAAACGCCTTGCAGACGAAAACGCCAAAGTAGTTATTGTTGGACGTACAGAAGAAACGCTGATAGAAGCTTCAAAGCAACATAGCAATATCTCTTATATAGTTGCAGACATTGTTCGTACAACGGATGATGAACGCATCCTGTCTGAGATCAAGCAACGTTTTGGCAAATTAGACATTTTGGTAAATAACGCAGGCGTGGCTCCTGTAACTGCATTTGCTGAGTTGGACATGGACGAATATGATACAGTATTTGACATCAATGTTCGCGGCTTATTTGATCTCACCAGACAGGCATTGCCGCTGCTCAAAGAAACCAAAGGGAATGTGGTTAATATTTCAACATCCATCGTATTTAGGCCGCTGGCAAATATGTCTACCTACGCCGGGAGTAAAGCCGCTGTAAATATGCTTACCAAAGTTTGGGCAAAAGAACTGGCCAAAGATGGTATCCGTGTTAATTCAGTAGGTGTTGGCCCTATCGAAACGCCGATTTACAATAAGACGGAATTATCCCAGGAAGAAGCACAAAAGCACAGGGAAAATGTATTGCGGATCGTTCCTCTTGGCCGTTTTGGTACACCGGAAGAAGTGGCGGCAGTCGTTGCATTCTTGGCATCAGATGAAGCAAGTTTTGTAACAGGCTCGGATTATGGCGTAGATGGTGGTGCAGGCGTTTAATGTATCACGGCAGTTCAATAAAGAAAACATTAATTAATAACAAGAATAAATACAAAGAATATGAAAGTAGGAATATTTGGGACGGGAATGGTTGGCAGAATTCTCGCAGAAAGATTTATAGCCGACGGACACGAGGTGATGATAGGAACAAGAAATATTAACAATACACTTGCCAACACCAAACCGGACGTAATAGGAACTCCACCGTATAAAGAGTGGCAGGACAAAAACACTTCAGTTAAGTTGGGAACCTTCGCTGATGCGGCGAAGTTTGGAGAAGTGGTATTCATTTCAACCTTTGGCGATGTCGCTATAAATGCCATTGACCTGGCAGGCAAAGAAAATCTCGATGATAAAGTCGTAATCGATGTAACCAATCCGCTTGATCTATCAAACGGTGTTCCGCCGGGCTTTTCCGGAACGGTTGGTAATTCTCTTGGCGAACAGATCCAGAACCATTTGCCACAGGCAAAAGTGGTTAAGGCTTTCAATACGTTAAGTATGCACATCGTGGTAAATCCTCAACGAGAAGAGGGCGATCCGGTCTTAATGCTGGCAGGAAATGATGCAGCTGCAAAAGACAAGGTTGCGGACATCGCTAAAAGCTGGGGCTGGAAGGATATAGTTGATCTTGGTGGTATTTCCGAGTCGTGTTATATGGAAGCTTTAGCTTTATTATGGATTCGTTATGCCTTCAAAAATAACAGTTGGACACACGCATTTTCACTTTTAAAGAAGTAAAACTTAGCGCATTGAATTAAAAATCAAAATCATCTCAAAATGAAAACAGCATTAATAACAGGCGTAAGTCGAAAAGAAGGTATTGGATATGCGGTAGCAGAGCAAATGGGACGCCAGGGCTTTCAGGTGATCGTCTCGGCAAGGCAGTTGGCTCAAGCTGAGGCTTTGGCTCAGGAACTAACCGGGAAAGGAATAAAAGCCTCGGCTGTGCGCATAGACTTATTGAATAGGGCCAGCATTGCAGATGCTGCGAAATATGTTAGGGGAAAATTCGAAACGTTAGATGTGTTGATCAACAATGCAGCCCTGATGTTAGACGGTTCAGCAACCATCCTGGAAAAGGACATGGATGAACTCAACGAAGAATTTGAGACCAATATTACCGGCACTTGGTATGTTACCCAGCAATTTTATCCTTTAATTGCCGCCAGCGGTCATGGAAGAATAGTTAATGTTTCCAGCGGCGCTGGCTCTTATGGCGACCCGGATTTCGGTATCATTAATTTCCCTGGTCCCGCACTGAGCAAGTTAGGTGAATATCCGTTACCCGCATATAATCTGACCAAACTTGCTTTGAACGGGTTAACGCTAAAAATGGCGAAGGAATTTAAAGCAGATAAAGTTTTGGTCAATGCGGTTTGCCCTGGATTTACAGCAACCCGTCCGGGCTCGGCGGAATGGGGTGCGCGTCCGGTAAACGAAAGCGTTGATGGTATTGTGTGGGCTGCAACCCTTCCTGATGATGGCCCGACTGGAAGCTTCACCAGGGATCGCCAAGAATTGCCATGGTAGTGCAAATAATCGAAGCAATTACAAAAACGGATACAAAGTGAAGAAAGCATTTAATTATTTATTAAGCGCTGTTATTGTGGCGTCAGTGGTAGCTTGCCATAGTCCGGTTTCAGTAAAATCAGCCAGTAGCCGGAGCGATGCTAAATCGTCATCTTCTCCGCAAAGACAACGGGCACCTACCAATACGATGACTGGCGAAGTGTGGGTGCAACCTTATGAAAGGGATACTTTGTCACATTGGTCAGTTGCGAAAGTAACTTTTGAAAAAGGCGCGCATAGTAACTGGCACAGCAGTTCCGACAGACTAGTAATTGTCGCTATTGAAGGGCTTGGCTATCTGAAAGAAAAGAATAAACCCGTACAGATTTTGCATAAAGGCGATGTGGTAGAAATATCGGCGGGAACGGTACTTTGGGTAGGCGCGACTCCTGGCACCTTATTTTCTCAATTAGTCATCAATCCGAAAATTTCGAAAGGAGCGGTGAATTGGTTCGAAAAAGTTAGCGATGAGGAATATGGAAATGCGCTAAAGTAATCAAATAGCAATGACTCGCCGAAGGCATTTCAACGAGCGATTTGGTTTCGCGGGTGTCACCGATTTCTGATCGGAGTCAAACATGAGATATACTGCCACATGGGCAATAAAACAAAAGGTTGGGATTTATTTACAGTTCCAACCTTATTTGTTTTAAACACACAAGTTCGTTTACGTTTTTTAAATGTTCAAGTATGTTTCTATTTAATAGAAGTGAGTTCTAATTACAACCGGACAGACAACTGCAAATGCCCGTTGAGGCCCTTTTCAACGATATTGCGCAGCGTCGAAAGCCGTACATCTTTCAGGTTATTTTCGACTTTAGATATATAGGCTTTCGTTGTGCCGCATTTCTCAGCCAGTTGCTCTTGGGTCATCCCTTTGGACAGCCTGGCTTCTTTTAACATCACACCCAATATAAAAGCTTCTGCTTCTTTTTCAAACTCGTCGCGGGCAGGCGTACCCAGCGCACCGTATTCATGGTCTAACAATTCATCAAAAGTTGTTATATTCTTATCGATCTTTTTCATATTGCTTTTTTATTTTAAGAGCCTTCTCAATTTCCTTAAAAGGCGTTTTCATTGATTTCTTTTGGAAGCCATTCATCAGAACTATCAGTTGACCGCTATCGAAAAAGCAGAATATTCTAAAGATATCACTACCGTTCTGAACTCTTATCTCATATAATCCTTTGGTCCCTTCGATATGCTTTAAATATTGCTCGGGTACTTGAACGGTGGTTTGTATCAACAATAGCGTCCATTGAATTTTCTTCTGGACTTTAGGTTTCTGTACTTCATAAAAGTCCAGAAAGTACCTTTCATGAAAAATTATTTTTCTAATTCTTTCCATACAAAGTTAAATAAAGTTGCACAATAAGGCAACTTGTTAAATGATATTTTTATAAGAAAAAAGTTGTTCAATGATCTGAACGCTGACCTGTGCCGCCCGCGAACCTCTCAGAACCCCGGATAACATGAACAACCCGCTGTTGGTAAATGCTAAAGGCGGCAACTGTTTGATGGCAGATAGGCCGGGGGATATTTGCTCCGCAATCTCTTTCCACTCGTCCAGAGTGAGCCAAAACATGAAATCAGGAGGAAAACGCTTTGGATTTTTAGTTACCGCTTTGTGTAACACTGCGATGTTCACCTCATATAATGCGGCAGCATCAAAATCAAGTACTACGGCTTCGCCTCGAACTTTGAACACTTTACCGGTGAGTAATTCTATCAGTTTTGATGGTGTTGACATAATTAAAATTTTTAGTGACTGAACAGGGTTAATCGTTTGTTTTGGTTTTAGATTGCTCTATTGTTTTCCGGAGTTGCCCCATATCCTCGCTGATTTTTTTAAGGAGTACGCGTGCGTAGATTTGTGTCGTGGCAATTTTCGTGTGCCCCATCATTTTGCTCACGGTTTCGATGGGGACGTTGTTTGAAAGTGTGATCGTAGTGGCGAAGGTGTGCCGTGCTACCCCGAAAGTGAGTTTCTTTTTAATGCCGATGAGTTGGGCGATCTCTTTCAGGTAGACATTGACCTTTTGATTGGTGATTGTCGGGAATATCCTTCCTAAAATAATGGAACGCGGATGCTCTTTATATTTGTTCATGATGATAAGCGCCGGTTCCAATAGCGGGATATTGGTCGGTTCATTGCTTTTTTGACGGAACAACTTCAGCCATTGTCCTTTGTCTTCGCCGGTCACCACGTTGCCCTCCGTCAGGTTCATCAGGTCAATGAACGAAAGTCCGGTATAGCAGGCGAACAGGAAGTAGTCACGGATCGTTTCCAGGGATTCATTGGCCAGTTCACGGTTTTGCAGCGCCTGCAATTCGGCGCTAGACAGAAAGGCCGTTTCTACCTTTTTGTAACGGAACTTGTAATTTTTAAATGGGTCTTTTGTTATCCATTGCAGCTTGAAAGCCAGCGTAGTCATTTTGCGCAGACGGATCAGGTGCTTCATGACACCATTGTTATTCAGCGGCTGGTAATGATCGGCTGACTTATAGTTGCGCAGATAGGTTTCAAAATCAATGATGAATTTGTAGTCGATGTCGCGGATGCGAATATCGGTGGTGTTCATCTTCTCTTTGATGAACCGCTCCAGGTAGCGCCGGGTAACCCCGTAATGCTTCAGTGTACTCCAGGTCAGTGCGGCCGAAGCGACCTCGTAATGATAATCCATCAATTCGCTGAGCGTGTGCGTCTCTTCCGTTTCCTCACCCAGGAACATGGATTTTAACAGGTGGGGGGTAACTTCCTTACCTGCGATCTGCAATTGCTGGTAATAGGTGGTAATCGTGAATTTGACCTGCTCCAGGTAAGCGTTGGTTTCTTTAGCCTCTGGAACCTTGACCTTCAGGCCGCCACGCCCTTTGTCCCAGTTGTCTACTTTCACATAATGCTTTAAGGCGAAGAGTGCCTTTTCCTTGTTGATAACGACGGCTGCATAAACATTTGTAATACCATCCTTTGCCTTCTCTTTTTTGATGGTGAAATGCACACCAAATGACTGCGATGTTTTCATCTTTTAACAGTTTTTAAATGAATAAATGATTAATTACATCCTGAAATCGTCAGTTTTCAGGTCGCTCACAGGTCGCCACGGGAATTGGGAATTACAGTACTTTTGAGTGCTTTTCAGTTCTTTTGAATCAACTTAACACACTGTAATACAATTCATTATAGCGTTTGAGCGACCTAAATGTAAAAACAAATTTCAGGTCGCCGGATTGGTGTTCCAAAGTGTGTATTCGTAAGGACTGAAAAGGATTGGAATAAAATAAAAAACCCTCTAAATCAGCGACTTAGAGGGTTTTAAGAAGTTGAAAAACTTCATTTCGTGCGCCCACCTGGGCTCGAACCAGGGACCAAAAGATTATGAGTCTTCTACTCTAACCGACTGAGCTATAGGCGCTGAAAATGTTAAAAATTTTCGGCTGCAATATTACGCAATCGCAGCCGAAATCTAAAACGTTTTTTTAGTTATTCGTACAAGGGGTTTATTTTTTGCCTTCGGCGTTGGAAGGTCGCCTTTGGCATTGAAATGTTGT
>JBQCEA010000596.1:0-6836 GCA_051960695.1 Mucilaginibacter sp.
GATAGTAACGAGAGAATTCTCATTTTCGGCAAGCATGGCCATGCTGAAGTGATCGGCTTGCAGGGCCAAACCAATAACGAAGCTTTGGTTTTCCAGGACATCCAGGAACTCGACAATGTAGAGTTGCCGGAAAAATTCACGCTTTATAGCCAGACCACCAAAAGCACCGAAAAGTTTTACAGCATTAAAAACGAACTGCTTTCCCGTGGTTACGAAGTAAAGGCCAACGATACCATTTGTCGCCAGGTATCCAACCGCGATAAAGACCTCCCTGCCTTTGTAGCCAAATTTGATAAAATAGTATTTGTTTCAGGGCGGAAATCATCCAACGGCAAAGTGCTGTTTGAAGTTTGCCGTAAACATAACCCGGATACTTATTTTATATCCTCACCCGAGGAGTTACAAGCTTCCATGTTCAATCCCAGCGATAAGGTAGGTATTGCCGGCGCTACATCAACCCCAATGTGGTTAATGGAGCAGGTAAAAACAGAATTGGAAAAATTCTAAGCTAACTTATCAACTGATATCATTTCGATCTGCCTGAGGCGGATTGAAATCTTATACACCATATATCGCTCAATGTTGAAATGACATGGTTTTATAATTGAATGTCATTTCGAACCTGTTAGCGAAGGACAGAGATTAGGGCACAGGTGAGAAATCTTATAAACCTGCTTATTGCTCGTATAAGATTTTTTCGCTCGCGCTGTCATAACACCATCTGCTCAAGAAATAGTTCTCCTCACGCCTGCGCTCAATTCAACCTCCGGTTCGTCGAAATGACACCGTTTTATAATTGATTGTGCCATTTCGAATCTGTCAGCGAAGGGCGGTGATTGAGAACAGGTGAGAAATCTTATGCGCCAGGCTTATCGCTTGTTTAAGATTTTTTCACTCATGCTGTCATAACTCTACGCCGCTCGTATAAAGGTTTCTCCTCACGGCCTACCCTCAATTCATCCTTGCTCGTTGAAAAGACAATCGCTTTTTCATTAATTCGTAATAAATCATTCTGACAGAGTGTTAGGGAATTTTTTCTTTTATTTTTGCGCCTCGAACATATATGAGCAAAAAGGGAGTTTTACTGATCAACCTCGGCACGCCTGATAGCCCGTCGACCGCAGATGTACGCAAATATTTAAGAGAATTTTTAATGGATCCGCGTGTGATCGATATCAACTCGTTTTCACGCACGCTGCTGGTAAAAGGGATCATTGTTCCAACCCGCGGACCTAAATCAGCAAAACTATATCAAAAGGTATGGGACGAAAAAACCGGCTCACCCTTACTGCACTACAGCTTGCTGCAACAACAATTGCTACAGGAACGCTTGGGTGATGAATACCAGGTTGAGCTGGCTATGCGCTACCAAAGTCCATCGATAGCCTCGGCACTTGAGAGGTTGAAAAAAGCACTCATCTATGATATTGTAGTTATACCGCTTTTCCCGCAATACGCATCGGCAAGTACCGGCTCGGTATATGATAAAGTGATGGAATTGCTGGAAGAATGGCCAACTAAACCCACTGTTTCTTTCATCAACTCATTCCATGATGATGAGCTAATGATCGAGACCTTCGCCGATAATGCGTGGAAATATCAACCCGAAACCTACGACCATATACTTTTCAGTTTCCATGGCCTGCCGCAGCGCCAATTGATCAAAGCCGACCATACACATAACCATTGCCTTAAATCGGCTGATTGCTGCCAAACGCTGACTGATACTAACCGGTTCTGCTATTCGGCGCAATCTCATCATACTGCCAAACTGATCGCGGAAAAGCTCAATATTCCACGGGAAAAATATACCATTTGTTTCCAGTCGCGCCTGGGTAATGACCCATGGGTACAACCTTACACCGTTGATGTTGTAACCAACCTGGCAAAAGAAGGCAAAAAACGGTTGTTGGTATTCTGCCCTGCATTTGTTGCCGACTGTCTCGAAACCGTTTATGAAGTGCCCGTTGAGTACGGCGATGTATTCAAAGAATTAGGCGGTGAGCATGTTCAATTAGTTGAAAGCCTTAACGATTCGCCGAAGTTTATTGAGGCTTTGGAACGGATGGTTAAAGGCGGCATAAACTAAACCCTTAACTTTTTTTAACACTTTTTATTTGCAAACATTTCGCGTGTTAATTTACTTTGTATTTAAAAGTACTTTTACATACAATAATATGAAAGTAAAAATGATACTTCCTGCGCTTACCGAAGCCGAGAACCCGTTTTGGCGGCCCATTAAATATTCGCTGTTCCCGCCATTAGGTTTGGCAACGCTTGCGGCATATCTTTCGTCAGATGACGAGATAGATCTGCAGGACCAGCATGTGGAAGAGCTTTATATCGATGATGAGCCTGATCTGGTCATCATACAGGTTTATATTACCAACGCCTATCGCTCATACGCACTGGCAGATCATTATCGTGCTAAAGGAGCGTATGTAATATTGGGCGGACTTCATGTTACATCACTGCCTTTTGAAGCAGCATTGCATGCTGATACTATTTTTCTCGGTCCGGGGGAAGATACTTTCCCGCAGTTTTTGCAGGACTTTAGAAAAGGGCATCCGCAGAAAGTTTACCGGTCGGCTATAAGAACATTGGTAAAAGTACCGGCAATAAGAAGAGACCTGATCAAAAGACACTTGTACCTTGTACCAAATTCCATCGTGGTAACGCGCGGTTGTCCGCACCATTGCAGCTTTTGTTATAAGGATGCTTTTTTTGAAGGCGGAAAAACATTTTATACCCAGGAAGTAGATGATGCCTTAAGTGAAATAGACCGTTTGCCCGGCAGGCATTTATATTTCCTGGATGACCACCTTCTCGGTAATGCGCGTTTCGCAGAAGCATTATTTGAAGGGATGAAGGGCATGAACCGTGTTTTTCAAGGGGCTTCTACAGTGGATGCTATATTAAGGGGCAACCTTATCGAAAAAGCAGCGGAGGCAGGCTTGCGCAGCCTGTTTGTTGGCTTTGAAACCTTTTCACCGCAAAACCTTAAACAAAGCAACAAAAAACAAAATCTTGAAAAGGATTACCGGGAGGCAGTAAACCGACTGCATTCGTTGGGCATTATGATCAACGGCAGCTTTGTTTTCGGATTGGATGATGACGATAAAGATGTATTTAAGCGGACCGTGGATTGGGGTGTAAAGAACTCGATCACAACTTCTACCTATCATATTCTGACACCCTATCCCGGTACAGAACTATTCAGGAATATGGAAGCCGAAAACCGCATAATGACGCGTAACTGGGACCTGTACGATACCCGAACAGTAGTTTATAAAACCGCGGGATTAACTGCGGATGAGCTGACCGAGGGCTACTGCTGGGCATATAAAGAATTTTATAAGTGGAGTAATATATTCGAAGCCAGCATGGGTCATGAAAGTTACACCCATAAACTGAAACACTTTTTCTACGCCGGCGGATGGAAAAAATTTGAGCCTGTATGGAACTTCCTGATCAAAACCAAAAACCTTAACAATACTTTGCCTCTGCTGGAAGGGGTACTGACTAAAGCGCGGGGTTTAAATAGATCAAAAGAAACACAAGAGCAAACTCTAAACTCCCCTCTCCTTGGAAGAGAAGTTAGGGGGTGAGGCTACTTACAATTTTCGCCGATAACAAGCAAAGTGGTATACCACCGCCAGGATGCACACTGCCGCCGCAAAAATATAGATTCCCGATCTTAGACGACCGGTTTGCATGCCGCAAAAAAGCCGCAAAGCGGCTATTGGAACTTGTACCGTAAATAGATCCCTGGTAAGAGGATGTTTTACTTTCGATGGAACGCGGATCGAGAATAGACTCGGATTCTATCAATTCTGCAATATTTTCATTTAATACTGCCGATAGCTTTTGAAGAATGTTCTGTCGGGCTTCCGTTATCAATCCGTCCCAATCCTGCCCCTGGTTTGAGGGTACATTGATCATTACGAACCAATTCTCACAGCTTTCGGGTGCGTCGTCGGCCTTATATTTTGAGCTGATATTCAGATAAACCGTCGGGTCGTGATAAATACTATGGTGCTGCCAGATATGTTCAAACTCGGTTTTATAATCCTTACTGAAAAAGATGTTGTGCAAGTCAAGCTGCGGAAATTGCTTTTTAATGCCCCAATAAAATATCAATGCCGAACTGCTTCGTTCCTGGTTTAATGTTTTCTTCGGATACAAGCCAGCAGAACCGGTCAGTAATTTTTTGTAGGTAAACCAAACATCTATGTTAGATATTACCACATCACCATTGATAATTTCATTATTTACTTTGATTCCGTTTACTCGTTTTTTATCCAATATGATCTCCTGTACAGGCGAATTGTAGTGAAACTTTACACCCAGTTCTTCCGCCAATTTCACAAGCGATTTTACAATGTTATACATACCGCCTTCCGGAAAGTATGCGCCAAAATGCTGCTCCAAATAAGGTATCACATTTAAAGTAGCCGGGGCACGGTATGGGTGGGAACCATTGTAGGTGGCATAACGGTCGAAAAATTGCACCAGCCTCTTATTTTTAAAAAAGCTTTCATTAGCCATGTGCATCGAACGATTGGTATCGATCTGCGGCAGACGAAAGAGCGCATTCAGTGCCTCTGTATTGAGATAGTTTTTCAGGCCCTGAAGTGGCCGCTCTAAAAAAACCTTATGGGTGATGTTATAGATATTAGCGCTGTTCTCTATACAACGAACAATATTTTCGGCAGGCTCACCCGTTGCAGATGCAAGCTCATTCACAAATCTTTGTTCATCGGCATAAGCGTTCAGAACAGTGCCGTCATCATAAAAGTATTTACAAACGATGTCTAACTTTTGATACTTAAAATACTCCTGCGTATCTCTTCCGGCTAAAGTAAAAAGCTCATCAATATACTGTGGCATGGTGAGCAGGCTTGGCCCGGCATCAAAACGGTACTCGTTCTGTCTGATCTCTGACAACTTTCCCCCCGGGTAAGCATTGGCCTCAAAAACCTCCACCTCATAACCTTTAACAGCCAAACGGATGGCAGCAGCAATACCGGCAATACCGGCGCCAATGATGAGCGCTTTGGGCATGCGCAAATATAACCGGGTACAAACAAAAAAGCATCCCGGTAATCCGGAATGCTTTCCCTCTTGTTGTGAATTCAGTCTTTCTTAAGCATGATGGTGTTCGCCTTCTGCTATTTCTTCAATAGCTTTTTGGTTAAATGCCTCCAGGTCGGCAGGTGTACGGCTTGTTACTAAGCCATTATCAACCACAACTTCCTGGTCTATCCAATGTGCACCGGCATTTTTAAGGTCGGTTTGCAGAGATGGATATGATGTCATGTTTCGTCCGCCGATCATTCCAGTTTCGATCAGCAATTGCGGACCATGGCAAATTGCTGCCACCGGTTTACCTTCATCTAAAAATGCCGAAGCAAAAGCTACTGCTTCTTTATTCTGGCGCAATTTATCGGGATTCATTACACCGCCGGGTAAAACAAGCGCATCATAATCGTCCGGACTTACCTGGTCAAGCTGCTTATCTACGTCTATCTCAATACCCCAATCTGTTTTGTTCCACGCTTTTATTTTACCGCTTTTAGGTGAGATCACATCCACTTGGGCGCCTGCAGCTTCCAGAGCTTCTTTAGGACTGGTGAGCTCTACTTGCTCAAAGCCTTCTTCTGTAAGGATAGCAACCCTACGATTATTTAAATTTGCCATATCGTTTGTGTCTATTGATTGAAAATTAAATTTCTTTCTATAAACTACATTTCAGAATGGCCTTGGTTTTGGTTTTTTTTTGAAAAAAGCAGTCTCACACAAACTGCATAGCGTAATTGATAAAGTTGCTGGTAAGGCCAAAGTCTTCCGTTCCCTTACGCCGGATAAAGTAAAAATCGCGAGTTATTTTGAGGTCTTCGATGGGTACTTCAACCAGGTCGCCCTCCGCCAACTGCCGCGTAATAGACGGCCTTGGCATAAACCCCAGGCACTGGTCAGCCAGCAGGAAATTTTTCAAAGCTTCCGTTCCGCCCAGGCGGATCTTCACACTCAGGTCGGCGGGTTTAATGTGATGATCAGCCAACGCCTTTAATAAAGCATTAAGTGTCCCCGACCCACGTTCGCGCAGGGCAACGGGCGTTTTTAAAAGCTGTTTTATGGTGAGTGATTTACCCGCCAGCGGACTGCTTGCCGAGCAAACCGGTATTACATCGTCGCTCATGAACGGCCGATAAGAAACAGTAGTAAGCTTATTGTCGACTTCGATGATGCCGATATCAACCTCATGGTTTAGCAGCGCATTTAAGATATATTCCGAATTACGGTTTACCAACTGCACATGCACATTAGCATATTCGCGCTGAAAGCCGGAAAGTATAGGCGGCAAAATGTATAAAGCGATTGTCGTGCTGGCACCTAAGCGCAAATGTCCCGCCGCCTGCGACATGTTGCTCAATATCGAAAGCTCATATTCTACTTTACGTTCAATGTCCTTGGCCTGCAATAAGTATTCATTTAGCTTTTTACCGGCTTCGGTCAATAAGATACTGTTGCCTTTGCGCTCAAATAAGGGAACTTTATACTGATCTTCCAGCGCTTTAACGTGCTTGCTGATGGCGGGCTGCGTAATAAACAGCACCTGCGCCGCTTTTGAGAAACTCAAATTGGCAGCCACTTCCATAAACACGCGATGGGCAAAGGAGATCATAGATAAACAGCATTGTCATTGCGAGGAACGAAGCAATCGCACGGAGGCATAGTTCGCGATTGCTTCGTTCCTCGCAATGACAAGTTTATTAATTTTTGCGCTAATCTAAGATTATTTAATTCTTTACCCGTTCAAAATATTGGCCGGT
>JBQCEA010000597.1:0-2950 GCA_051960695.1 Mucilaginibacter sp.
AAAGCGGTAAAAGAGAATATCGAATTTATTACCGACCGAAAAATATTACAAAAAGGTGCCGACAGCAAGCAGTATCAGTACAGCTTGCTCAACGTTAGCATGGCCGGAACACCGAACAATCTTGTGAACAATTTCAATATTTCAACAATCAAAAAACGTATCATCATGATGAATGCCCGAAGATCATCCCGGTTCAGCCTTACACGATACATGGTCATTGTGCCGGCTGTTATATTATTACTGCTCGTTTTCAGTATATCTAAAGCTGCAATCGCAAAAAAGGGAATATTCCCTTTTCACATCATTACGGCAGCTATAAACAATGTCGCTATTATAAATAATGATAAGCCCGTTATCCGCGCCCACAAACCACTTGAATTAAAGGCTAAAGCCAAATTCAGGATCACCGCTAAAGGCGATACCATTTATGCAGGAAAGTCTAAAGACGGTAAAAAAACAATGCTGATCACCAGCGACAAAACCAAAGATTCTGTTGGTTATGTGATCAATGGCGCTAAATCTTCCCGCTCCGATCTGGAAGCACTTGACCCTGGCAAAGTGTACAGCCTGGACATGGTTCCGGCTGATCAGGCAAAGAAGTATGTGGATTTTACGCTGGACAAACCGGAGATACTATTCGTTACCACAGACGACTCTGAAAAAGGCAAAACACTGAAAGAAAGAATGGATAAGGACATGGATGGTGGCGTACTGGTACGCGGCCGAAATTTTGCTGATGCTGGCAGCGACGACATTGCACCTCCTCCGCCACGACCTGGTGGAAACTATTCTATTGCTACCACAACAGTAACAGCAGATGCTGCGCCCAGAGTTTCTGTACATGGAAATGTTAAAGCTGATACCAAAGTAACCAGGACATATAAAATTACTGGAGTACCTAAGACCAGCACTACTACCTCTGTTATTGTATTGCCTGACGGCACTAAAAAGGTGATGAAGGATGTTTATGTAATTAAGGATACCCCCGGTGATGCTGTCGTGACGAAAGATGATGGCGCTGACCGGGTTAGAATTGTTGGGCGCAATGGAGATGTTAAACATCTAACCTACAAAGTAGACAAGCTTGACCGTAACAGCGACGAAACTACAATAGATGATTTTAACAAGGATGTGCTTTATGTGGTTAACGGCAAAGTAGTAAAAAGTTTGAAAGGTATATCTGCTGCAGACATCAGCTCGATAAGTGTTTTAAAAGATGAAGCCGCCACGAAGAAATACGGCGACAAAGGCAAAAACGGCGTGATCGAGGTCACGACTAAAAATTGAAAATAAGATCAGTTAAATAGTTCAGTAAATTAGACAGCCAACCGGCAAGCGGTTGGCTGTTTTTGTTACGAACAATACTATACTTCAACTCGCCTCAGCCAATTTCTCATTTTCAAGCAATTCCAGTAGCACTTTTTCCGCTTTGTTCAGCTCGGCTATGTTAGCTTCCTTATCTTCGTCCAGCTTGCTGATATATTTAAATATGGTTCCTTCCTCGTAGCTTTTAATTACCGTTGGGTGCACATAGTATTTCTTACAAACCGTACGGGTATTGCCCAGGTTTACGGCAACTTCATCCAGCACACTTACAATCTTCCGTTTACATTCTGTGACCGAGTTAAACTCTCCTGCCTCTTTAAAGGCATAGAGTGCTCCTACTGTTCCCGCCCAGGTTCGGAAGTCCTTAGCTGTAAAATCCTCTGCTGTTATCTGTTTCAGGTAATCATTCACGTCACCTGAACCTATTGAGCGTTTATTCCCCTCGTCATCAAAATACTGAAAAAGTTCCCGTCCGGGTATGTCGCGGCATTGTTTAATTAACCTTGCCAGCTTACGGCTATGTAATGATACTTTATGATAAACGCCTTTTTTTCCCTTGAATTCAAAGCTTACGTCAGCGCCTTCTATTTTAACATGCCGGTTCATTAAAGTGGTTAAGCCAAAAGAGCCATATAATTTTTTGTACGATTCATTACCTATACGGATGCTTGTCAGCTCCATGATCCGAACCACCAGTGCCACTACTTTTTCATGATCGAAATTTTGCCTGTTCAGGTCTTTGTCTACCTGCGCACGTATGGCAGGCAGGTGCGACGCAAACAGTTGCATACGGTAATACTTGGATTGATTACGTAGTTTATTCCATTCGGGATGATAACGGTATTGCTTGCGCCCTGCCGCGTCTGTACCGGTAAATTGCAGGTGGCCATTTTCATAAGGCGATATCCAAACATTAGTATAAGCCGGAGGTATTACCAAACGATTAAAACGGTGTATCAGTGTTTTATCAGTCACCAACTTTCCATCAGGGTCATAATAGCTGAAGCCCTTACCTGATCTTTTACGTGTATAGCCGGGTGTTGAATCAGAAACATAACGCAGCCCGGCCACTTTTGCCGTGACCCTGGGGTCATTCCCTATCTTCTCTAATTTTTTAAGTAAACGGTTCATTTATTAACATCAACAGCAAGCATGATATTAGGTTTGTTGGCAATGAATAGGTTATATTTGATAAAGATGGAATTATTGCCTGTAAAGCAGTATTTATACCAAAACGCCGCGTTTTCAAGCGACCCCAATTGCATGGAGAGCCTGGAAATGTGTGTTGATTTTTATAAAAGGGTCGGCTTTGTTCCACCATGGATCTGCTACTATGTACAACTCGATGGCCTGTTAGTTGCCGCAGCTGCTTTTAAGGGAAAGCCCATCAATAACAAAGTCGAAATAGCCTATGGTACCTTCCCCAGTTTCCAGAACCAGGGAATTGCAACACGTGTTGCCAGATTATTGATTGAAACAGCACTAAAAACTGACCCGAACATCATTGTAACCGCCCGTACTTTACCCGAGGAAAATTACTCTGTGCGGTTACTTCGGAAAAACAATTTCAAATTCATGGGTATTGCCAACGACGATGAAGACGGCGATGTTTGGGAATGGGAGT
>JBQCEA010000598.1:0-6362 GCA_051960695.1 Mucilaginibacter sp.
TCGGTGGTAATATCAGTCTTTTTGGTCGGATGGAAAATGTAGCACATGATCCGGCAAATGCACTGCATGATCCTAAATCGGGTAAACTGGTTGGTATCGGGGTAACCCCTGAAGGTATTGAACAAAACCCGGCTCTTTTTGAATTGATGCTGACCAACGTATGGCGTAGTACACCGATAGACCTCGGGAACTGGCTGAACGATTATGCTTACAGGCGTTACGGTAATCAAAGCCAAAAAGCTGACCAGGCATGGCAGATATTAGCCAAAACAGTTTATAAAGGCGGATTAACAGAGGGCGGACCAGAGTCGATAGTTTGTGCAAGGCCTACATTGAACAAAAGCAATGATTGGGTAAATACCAAGCTGTTTTATGATCCGAAGGAATTAATAAAAGCCTGGAAATTATTTGTTGATGCTTCGCCTGAACTAAAGAACAGCGACGGTTTCCAATATGATATTGTAGATGTTAGCCGGCAGGTTTTGGCTAACTATGCCAGTCCGCTGCAGCAGCAGATGGCTAAGGCTTATAAGGCTAAAGATATGGCGTCGTTCAATAAATACAGCGATGAATATTTGAGCCTGCTGGATGATATGGATAAGCTGCTGGGCACACGTCAGGACTTTTTACTTGGCAAGTGGATAGCCGATGCAAGATCGAACGGCATTACTCCGGCAGAAAAGAACCTGTATGAATTTAATGCCCGTGACCTGGTTACATTATGGGGAAATAAAGAAGATCCGTTGCATGAGTATTCGTGCCGTCAATGGTCAGGCTTGATCAAAGGTTTTTATAAACCACGCTGGGAAAAATTCTTTGCTTACCTGAAAGCAGCTAAAGGCGCATCGCCGGATATGAAGAAATTTAATGAAGATATCAAGAACTGGGAATGGCAATGGGTAAATAACCATACAACCAGGTACGCCAGTCAGCCTGTAGGTAATTCTGTTGTGGTAGCGCAAGCATTGTATAAAAAGTATTATGGCAAGGCTGTGGCTGCTAATTATTGAACACGATTTTTTTAGTGTAAGTGCTAATAAGATAGTAAAATATCATTTTGACTGAGCAATTATGGGTTAAGCAGTGGCGAGAAAGAGAAATCTTCGCCTTTGTTGACTTGTAACCAGCAAACCGCAAAAAGCCCATTGTCATTCCGAACGATAGAGAGGAATCTTATACAGGCGACAAGCATGGTGTGCAAGATTTCTCTCCTGTCCCGCATTCACAGTCTTAGCTGACAGGTTCGAAATGACACATTAAATTATAAAACCATTTTGTTTAACATCGTATGATTTATATCAAATTATTTCTTCACTACCGGGAAGGCTACGATCCTTACTTTGGTAAATCCATAAGGTATAAGCGTAATATTGCGGACGGTATCACTAACTGCTCCCCGATATTCGCCATCACGGTCGGTAACCGGCTGATAGGCTACACCATCAGTCAGCTTCCATCCTGGAATCTGGCGGGCTGTTGCCGTAATTTCGATGGGTGCGTGCTGTTCGTTCCAAACAAATTTACCCGAAAGCGGCTTTACAGATACTTGTAAATTCTTTACCGGGTCAGCAATAACGTTTTGCGTTAAGCCGTAATTCCAGTTAGCGGTTGCATATACACTGAAATAGTCGCCTTCGTATTTATCGTTGCCTTTTTCCCAGCGTTCGCCAAGCTTTAATGCATATACCAGCGGACCACGTTCTATAGCCCTTGAGTTACGTCCCCAATTGGATGTGCTTACCTGCATGGGGAGTTTTAACGTGAGTTTATCTTTGTCTTTCCATGTTCGGCCAATAGTAATAAACTGACCCCCTTTGGCCTTTTGTAGTTCCTTTCCGTTTAGTGACACGACGCCTTCTTTACACCATGATGGTATCCTGAGCTTCCATTCAAATTCGGCGTTTTTCTTTGTGTTGATCTCAAAACCGATCTCATCTCTGAAAGGATAATCGGTTACTTCATTAATGCTGACCTCGGAGTTGTTCTTACCAACCGTAGTAGTCAATTTGTTGGGTCCATAAACAAATGAAGCCAGTCCATTATTCTGTGTTTTATACCAGAGGTGTTGGGCGTACTTGGTCCATCCCTGGTGCATATTAGCGAGACAACAGGTATATCCACTGCGCATTCCCAGCACATTGTTCATTTCCCGGCCAAATGGCAACGAAAAGTCGAACACACCTTTTGCTATCTCCACCTGGTTAGCCACCTGGAAGTATTGTTTATTGTTATAATCATCTGTTGTTTGAGCAGGCAGGGCATTAAAGGCAATGCGTTCGAGGGCATCCATATAATGCATATCGCCGGTTATGGCAATGATCTCCTCAAGCGAGAACATATCTTCTACAATGGCGCACAACTCAGTCCCTTGAGTTGGCAGGTTGCCATGCAAGTCCTCATCAGCAGAAAAAGCTCCATTAGGCAAGCCATGCAAGGTCATGATGTCGTTGAAGCCGGTTTTCAGATCGGCAAGGTAAGTGCTGTCATGCGTGCGCTGAAATTCCAGAACAGGTGCTTTCAAAGCCATCGCCACATTCACACCATGACGGTGCATCCAGTCTGAATCATTCTGATTGGCGGCAGCATTGATGACCCAGTTACGGTCGCCCAGCCATTTACTCCATGGATAACATTGTTGATTTAGCAGATCGGCCAGTTCTAAAAGCTTTGTGTCCTTTGTTTTTTGATAAAGCCATTGGGCAACCATGATATTCTCTGTCCCGCGTGATTCAGCCCAGTCAGTCCAATGATTGATGTGACAAGTTTTCAGCGCTTCCAGTTCATAATGGAAATAATTGGTCATGAACTTGATCACTCGCTCGTCATTACTCGCCGTATAATATTGCTGCAGGGCTTTCAGCATCACCATTTTGGGCCACCAGTCTTCCCCTTTATCACAATTTGCCAGGGTGATGGTTGCACCGCTATCGCGCTCAGCTTTAGTGATCGGGCCAAAATAACCGGATGGCCGCTGATGCTCAATTGTCCAGTTGAGATATTTTAAAACCTTTGCCTTCAGTGTAGCATCATCCAGCAAATAAGCTAAGGGAACAGCTCCATCCAGCCAGTAAGGCGTTTCCTCCCAACCGTCGCCTTTACCGCCAAGCCAGCCATTGTCATTCTTTAATTTGGCATAAACCTCATCCAAATGACCAGTTGTACCATTACGCATAATTTCCAGTTGATCATGCAGCCAGCCGGTAGGGTGGATCGAACCCAAAGGCAGATCTGCATAAAGTGGATCAACAAAATGGTCGGCCCAGTTGTCCGGTTTGTAAGACGTTAATGCGAAAAGAATAATGACTATCGAAATGATCTTTTTAAACATAGTTGATTATTTCTATTAGATATTGCTTAAAGCCTGTTCCAAATCTTTTATCAGGTAATCAGCATCCTCTAATCCTACATACATGCGTATCAGTTGATGGCGCTCATTAGCGGGGTCATAATCGTCTTTGCCAATTGTAGCAACGGTTGGAATCACCAAGCTTTCATGTCCTCCCCATGATACTGCCATTAGTATATGTTGTAAACCGTTGCAGAAGGTTTCGATCTTTTGCATAGAAGGATTTTTCAACGTAAAACTGAACAAGCCTCCGCAGCCTTGCATTTGCTGATGTGCCAAACTTGATTGTTTAAAGTCGGAATCAAAAGGCCATATCACTTTATCAATTGCCGGGTGTTGTTTCAGCCATGCTGTCACCACTTTAGTGCTTTCAAAGCTGCGTTGAAGTCGCAATGGTAAAGTGCGGAGCCCGCGTATCAGCAGCCACGCCGAATGCGGCGATAATGACGGGCCAATGTTCATAAACTCACGCTTAAAAATGTGTTTAATGAGCGCCTTGCTGCCGGTTAATACACCGGCTACAATATCTGAATGGCCTCCAATGTATTTGGTAGCAGTTTGTGCCGAAAGGTCAATACCCAGCTCAATGGGCTTTTGATAAAGCGGCGTGCAATAGCTGTTATCGATCATGGTCAAAATACCTTTCGACTTAGCCAGATCAGCTATGGCCTTAAGGTCTTGTAGTTCATAGCTGAAAGTGTTCGGACTTTCCAGGTAGATCAGTTTGGTTTCAGGCTTAATGGCATTTTTGAAATTTTCCAGGTCGGTGCCATCTATAAAGATAGTCGTAACGCCAAATTTAGGCATCAGATCTTTAAAAAGCTTGATAGTCCAGCTGTAAGGATTCTCGACACATACCACATGGTCGCCTTTTTGCAGCAGTGATATAACCGGTATGCTGATGGCCGCAACACCACTGCCAAAAACCAATGCATCTTCAGCACCATCCAATGCAGCCAATTTTTTGCGAAGGATATTCAATGTGGGATTGTTCCCTCTTGAATACAGGTTAACTTCAAACTCATCATTTAAAGCGTTGCGCAGTTCGCCAACAGTTTTAAAGGCGAAATTGCTGGTTTGGATAATGGGCGGTGCAACAGCATTGAAGTAGTTCTCCCTTTCCTCGCCAAGTTCATTCAGTATATAAGACAGGTCCATTTTATTCAGGTAGTGATTTCTTTTTAGCAAAAATGTAGTAAACGATCAACCCAAAGACATAACAGCCCAGGCAGATCAATCCAGCATAAGGATTCTCCTTAAAAGTTATAAAAATATTGATGGTGACGAACCAATACGAAATAATGAAGATCAGCGGCACCAGCGGGAACCATTTAATGGTGTAAATCTCAGATGTGTCCATATTCCTCGCCCTTTTCCGCAGGATAAATACGGTGAGCGCGGCCAGGGATAGTCCGATGGTATCAAAAAACATGACATACTTTAATAGTGTGGCAAAGGAGCCTACAAAAAACAATACCACCAATGTTAACGCCACAAAAACACTCATACCAAATTCCTGCACCTGCGTTTTGGGATTTACTTTTTTGAATATCGGCGGAAGGATGCCATCCTCAGCCATGGCGTAATACACACGCGGATTGGAGAGTACATTCACATTCACAAAAGCCAGTACGCCAAAGAACAGTAATACCGACATGATCTTGTACCCGGCACTACCGAATAATACGCCCATCATTTTGGCAGCTAATGTTGGCGTTTGCTGTAATCCGCCCAGGCCCAATACTTTCAGGTAAGCAAAATTTACGGCCACATACAGGAAGATGATCACCCCGATACCTACTGCTATGGCTTTCGGAATATTAGATTTTGGATTAATAATATCTCCGCCAAAGTTGATGGTTTGCTGATAACCTCCGTAAGTGAAAAATACCGGTACCAGGCATAACCCTAAACCTGCCAAAAGATTATGATGAGGCCTGATCAAAGGCATCGGCGCAGGATAAGCATTACCTTTAAAAACGGCGAAACATACCAGCAGGATAAGGCCAATCTTAAAACTGATGAGAAAGTTCTGTGTCCGGGCGCTCATTTTAATGCCAAGGAAATTAATAATATATAATATCAATACTGAAGCTATGGTAATAATATGCGTTCCACGCTCATCCTGCAGCGAATCCGTCAGCAGGAATGGTTTGATATAGTCGGAACCAATAAGCGCTACCGCAGCGACTGACGCTGCATTGCTGATGACGAGAACCCAATTGATCATGAAAGCAAAAGCCGGGTGGTAGCAGTATGAATAAACTTTATAAAAGCCGCCTGCAATGGGATAACGCGAACCGATCTCAGCGAAAGTAAGCGCACCGCAAAGCGATACGAGGCCGCCAAATGCCCAGGCGCCTAAAAATACCCATTCATTGCCTACTTCTTTAGCTGTTTCAGAGGGAGTAGCGAATATGCCCATGCCTATCACCAGGCTGATAACGATCATGGTCAGGTCGAGGCGGTTTAGACGTGGTTTTATACTCATTTACCAGGTATAATTATTATTTGAATTAATATTATAAATTTGTTTTAATTAGACCCTGAATATTAATAAACAATTGATTGGCTCCGTAAGGCTATGACGTTTATTTTGAAGCAATTTAAACAATTATTGATTATTCAGGCGCTTTTACTCTGTACGGCGTCTGCCATGGCCCAGGCTAATCCTTCTCCTGCGCCGGCCCGGACTGTTGCATCTAAACGGACAAGTTCAAGGTTAAAACGATTTAACCGTTTAACGACTGATGCCGGCATGCACTTTATTTTCCCGGATGGATTTAAAGAGATATCGCCATTAAATACCGACAACTTTACATTTGACTATGCCATGGCGCTGCCAGACCGCGACTTTGAGATATGGTTTATGGTAAGATCGCGGAAAAAGGAGTGGCAGGAATATTCTACTACAAAAGATGATGGTTCAAAGCAAAACCCTGATTCGGCTTATAATACTATGGGCTACGAACATGCGGTCGCTCTTACCGGCGATACCAGCTTTTTAATTCGTACT
>JBQCEA010000599.1:0-5054 GCA_051960695.1 Mucilaginibacter sp.
CTGTACAAAATTTCCCTGGCGAAGTAACCATACTTACCGGCGACCTGCTCCGTTCACAGAGCATTGAGCAATTCCCTGAGGACATTGACGCAGCATATTATTTAACTAACCGGCTCACCCATACTTCAGGTTTTGCCGGGCTGGAAGCTTTGTCGGCCCAGAATTTTGCCGATGCACTTAGCCGTACAGATTGCCAGCAGATCATTACTATTCACAATATCAACGAAGAAGTTTCCGCTTCTCGGCAGCATGTAGAAAGTATCCTTTCTGACACAAGGGCCAAACTCACAACATTACAATCATCAATTGTTATAGGTGAAGGCAGCGTAGCATTAGAGCTATTTGATGTACTTACTAATAAAACACCCATTGTATTTGCCAGTAACTGGAGTAAGATACACGCCCAGCCCATATATATTGGCGATGTATTAGGCTATTTAATGGATTGCATACTTAATGAGGCCACATATGGCCGGAAATTGGATATTGGCGGCCCGCAGGTGATATCATTAAAACAAATGCTGCTTACTTATATAGCTATTTATCAAACCGAGCGGCCAAACATAGTTACTCTGCCTTTATTAAATTCGATGTTATCGGCATACCTGGTGAACTCACTAACTCCGCTGAGCTATAGCGAGGCACGAAACCTGATCGAAAACTTAAATACCAGTTCTGTTTGCCATGACAAAAGCATAAAGAAGATCATTCCGCGCGAATGCCTTAACTTCAAGGATACGTTAAAGTTGATGCATGACCATACCGGCGACGTTGTCCTGGTATAATCATTATTGCTTTTAGCATGACCGAGCCCCGGAAACATATATTAATGACAGGCGGCAGCGGCCTCATCGGGAGTGCATTGACTGATGCATTGCTGGCGCAAGGTTACCGGGTGAGCCATCTCAGCCGCGGGAAAGGTACCGATCCGCGTATTAAAACCTATATCTGGGATATTGAGCAAAGCAAAATTGATGAACATTGCATTGATGATATTGACATTGTAATACACCTTGCGGGCGCGGGCATTGCTGATAAAAGATGGACAGATAAGCAGAAAAAAATCATCATTGACAGCAGGACACATTCTATTCAACTGATATATGATCTGGTAAAAACGCGGCCTAATAAAGTTAAGACCGTTATTTCTGCTGCAGCTATAGGCTATTATGGCGATCGCGGCGATGAACTATTAACCGAGGATAGTCCGCTGTGTACCGGTTTTATGCCCGAATGCTGCATTGCCTGGGAAAATGCAGTCGATGAGGGAAAGGCATTGGGCCTGCGAATCGTTAAATTCCGCACAGGCGTGGTGCTCGACAAAAATGGGGGCGCCCTACAACAAATGGCGCGGCCCGTTAAACTTTATGCAGGTTCGGCATTTGGCAGCGGCCTGCAATGGGTGCCATGGATACATCACCAGGATGTAACGAATATGTACCTGCATGCTTTAAAAAATATTCAATTGCAGGGTACTTTTAATATGGTTGCACCATCACCCGTAACCAATAAGCAATTAATACAGGCCATTGCCCGGCAATTGCACAAACCCTTATGGCTGCCAAATATCCCTGCGTTTGTGTTTAAATTACTAATGGGTGAAATGAGCATAATTGTACTGGGCAGCACCAGGGTTTCGGCACAAAAGATCCGGAATAATGGGTTTACCTTTCAGCATCCTGAACTCACAGAGGCGTTAAAGAATATCTATGGATAAACAGTCTGTTAATATATTCTGGTTCAGGAGAGATCTGCGCCTTCATGACAATACCGGATTATACCATGCATTAAAGGGCGGTGCGCCTGTGCTATGCCTGTTCATTTTCGACAAGGAAATACTGAACAAACTGGAAGATAGAGACGATGCGCGGGTAACTTTCATCCATCAAACCGTAGTTGAACTGGATAAAGACCTGCAAAAATATGGCAGCGGGCTCATTACAAAATATGGAACGTCGGATAACGTGTGGAACGAGTCATTAAAGGAATATTCAATAGGAATTGTTTACGCTAACCATGATTATGAACCTTACGCTATAGAAAGGGATAAACTGGTCGCAGATAAATTAAAAAAGCATGGCATCGGTTTTAACACCTATAAGGACCAAGTAATCTTTGACAAAGACGAGGTGGTAAAAGACAATGGCGAACCTTATACCGTTTACACACCCTACATGCGCAAATGGTATCAAAAGCTGACACCTTTTTATCTGAAATGTTATCCTGTAGAAAAATATTTTCATAATCTTACTAAGCATAAAGCACATACTATACCCGCTTTGAAAGACATTGGGTTTGAGAAAAGCCCAATTAAGTTTCCGGACAAAAATCATGAAGGAATAATAAAGGATTACCCCAAAACACGTGACATTCCGGGTATAAAAGGCACATCTCATATTGGCCTGCATTTACGGTTTGGCACGGTAAGTATCCGCGAACTGGCACACAAAGCAAACCAACATCACGATAAAACCTGGCTGAATGAACTGATTTGGCGCGAATTCTATATGATGGTATTGTACCATTTCCCAAAAACAACCGATCATGCTTTTAAACAAGCGTACGACAGGATGAAATGGGTAAACGATGAAAAGCAATTTGAGGCATGGTGCGAAGGGCGTACCGGCTACCCGTTAGTAGATGCCGGTATGCGCGAATTAAACGCTACCGGTTTTATGCATAACCGCATACGCATGTTAACCGCCAGCTTTCTGAGCAAAGACCTGCTGATCGACTGGCGCTGGGGCGAACGGTATTTTGCCCGTAAACTGCTGGATTATGAGCAAGCCAGCAATGTTGGTAACTGGCAATGGGCGGCAGGATCAGGTACAGACGCTGCTCCGTATTTCCGCATTTTTAACCCGGATACACAATTGAAAAAATTTGATCCTGACCTGGTATATATAAAAAAATGGGTTCCGGAATATGCCGATGAAAGCAAATATCCAAAACCCATTATCGATCATGCTTTTGCCCGGGAACGTTGTTTAAAAGCGTTCAGGGAAGCCTTAAGTAAATGATCAGAAGTTTGTTATGTCGGTCACTGTCACTTCAAACCTCAGGCACGCATTAGAAGGGATAGATTCATTAGCACCGCTGCTGCCTGACAAACCATAAGCCAATCCGGATGGGATCAGCATAGAAATGGAGCCTCCGCCTTTGCCGAGTAATAGCAACCCATCCTTGAATCCGCTGGTTAACTGCGATATATCTGCAAATGTGGCTGTATTAGTAGCATAAGTATTATCAAAGAAGGTATTATCCATTAGCTGACCGGTATAATTCATTGTCACATCTGAATTGATATTGATATTATTTGCACCGGTTGGCGCCTTGGTTATCTTGTAATACATAGTAAGCTGGGTTGATGGGTCGGTGTAAGGTATATAACACGTCAGGTTATTGGCAGTTATGTAATTCTGGATAACCATTTGGTCATATAATGCCTGATTGTTGACAATATTTATTGTATAGTCAAGGCATTGGTTACCATTTACATGTCCGTTGGTAATTGAGCTGCTGCCTGTACCGACCCCGTTACGGCCATAAGCCAGGTGAGATGGCACAAGTATACGGATCTTAGTTCCAGGATATATTGCGTCATTATGTAGGGCAAGCATAAGTCCGTTAGGTGCAACATGTCCCAGGTAACCCTGAAAATGATTGATCACTGTATCATCGAGTATATATTTGCCATCAAATGAACGTAAAGTATATACATATGATATACCGTCAGTATAATCTATTGGCGTTCCGGAGCCTTTATTGATTATCTTATACCAAATACCTGTAGTATCCTGCCCGGAAGTATCCTTTTGCATACCGGTAATGCCATTTGCAGCAATGTAGCTTTGTATTTGCTGCTGGTCATAGGTTTTAATGTCAGGCATGTTGCTGTCTCTTCTGCATGACATCAGGCCGATAACGCCGAGCGCTAAAAGAATGGTAAAAAGTTTTTGTCTCATCTATATTTTTAATTCGTTATATTATAAAGATCTATAGTAAAATCTAACACAGCATTAGCGGGTAACTCCAGCGCTTTTTGTGGGTACGGCCCGAAAGCATACCGCGAAGGAAGCAAGAGCCTTATTCTGCCACCTGGTTTTATTTTGGGTATCCCCAATTGCCAGCCCAGTATCACTTGCCCTAATGTATAAGAAGGGTGAAATTGGTTGGTTGCAGTAAATACCTGGCCGGTTGTTAACAGCCTCCCCGTATCGGCTACTGTTATTTGTGTGGCCTGTGTATACAACGCGGTGCCTGTTCCCGGTTGCAGCACGATGTAATATACCCCCGATGTATCAGAGACACGATGTGCTGTATCCGTTAAATTATTTGCTGCTATATAATCTGCCACAATTTTATCATCAATAGCAGCCTGCTTTTTGTATTGTTCCAGATCACTCTGGGTTTTAGCACACCCTGCCATCACCAGACTAATAAGCAATATCGGCAATAACCACCTATCCATTTAAAATTTCAACCGGCAAATTTATTGTTTTATAATTCAAAAACGACTGCTTAACAATTTTTAACATTAAGCTGTCCGCTTTTGTGTTTTTTAGCCTTATAACGCTTTTTTTGATCTTTAATTTTAAGACAATGCTGTTATTCAGGCTTATAATTTAGGGTGAGCTTGTTGATCTTTTTCATCAGATCGATCAGATACTGTTTATCGTGTTCACTGATGTGTTTATTGAGATAGTTATTGAATTGTTTTACCACCACGCGGGCCAAATGCCGCTTTTCTTTACCCAATTCGGTAAGATATATTTTAACTGAACGCTTATCACCCTTATTTGATTCACGGTATATTAAACCCATTTTTTCAAGCTGGTTAAGCATACGCGATAAGCTGGTTGATTTTAAACCCAACAATGCCGCAGCCTGCGAAACGGTAGTGCCTTCTGTTTCGTCAATGTTGATCAATAGGTAACCAATAGATTGTGTAATGCCGAATTCGGTAACCAGCTGGTTATAGCGGTTGGCCATGGTTTGCCAAACTATCTTTAAAAAATAGTCTATTGTTTCCTGATGTTTAATATGAGAGGGCA